>JAPORL010000052.1:9189-25324 GCA_026712605.1 Pseudobdellovibrionaceae bacterium
GAACTAAAAAGTCTCAGCAATTCTATTTTAAATCTTCCCACAGCTCAAAATTTTATTCATCCTCTTTTATCTATTATTCCACTTCAAATGATGGCTTACTATATCTCAAGAAGTTTTGGATATAATGTGGATCAGCCTAGAAATTTAGCTAAATCTGTAACTATAGAATAAGATATCTTTTTTGAATGAAAATTGAAATTCCAAAACTTAAAAAAAATCAAACAATCAGGCTTAAAATTTTTCCGGGTTTATAAATATATTTTTTTAAGGGGCGATTTTGAACTGCCTTTTGAACAGCTTTTATTTGTAAAGCCTTTTTTACCGCCTGTTTTTCAGATTCATTGATAGATAACTCTAAAGAGCCTCTTGTTTTTCCATTAACTTGAACACCAATACAAACTGTTTCCATTTTTATTTTTTCTGTTGAATATTTTGGCCATTTTGCTAAAGAAACAATCCCTTCTCCTCCTAGATATTCCCATATTTCCTCTGCTAAATGAGGAGCGAAAGCTTGTAAAAGCTGAGTAAAAATTTTTGCTAAATTTTCATCTCTAATATTTTGTTTATATATCTCATTTAATAAAATCATTAGACTTGAGACTGCTGTATTAAAATTCATACTTTCAATGTCTTCTTCTACTTTTTTTATAGTCTGATGAAGTAAAGTCTCTAATTTGTTAAAAAGAGCTGATTTTTTATTTTTACTTTCTTTAGCAAAACGAAAATAACGATCTAAAAATCTTTGTATTCCTTCAATCCCTTTAGAAGACCAAGGCTTATCTTTTTCAAAAGGACCTAAAAAACAAATATAAACTCTTAAGCAATCAGCTCCAACTTGTTCTCTTAATTCATCTGGATTAACTCCATTTCCTCTAGACTTAGACATCCTAAAACCATCTTCACCTAAAATAGTCCCTTGATGCGCTAACTTTTTAAAAGGCTCTTTATGGGAAACAAGCCCTTCTTCAAATAAAACTTTTTGCCAAAAACGAGAATAAAGAAGATGTCCTACACTGTGTTCAGCACCTCCTATATAAAGATCAACTGGCATCCAATATTTTTGATCTTCAAAACTAAAAGGCTCTTTTTCATTATGAGAATCGGTATAGCGTAAAAAATACCATGAAGAACCAGCATATCCCGGCATGGTATCCGTTTCCCTTTCGCCCTTTTCCTTATATTTTACAAAATCTTTTACTCTTGCTAAAGGAGCTTCTCCTTTTTCAGAAGGCTCATAATCTCCAACCGCTGGCAATTCAACAGGAAGCTCTGTATCAGGAACTAACTCATACTCTCCTTTTTTATTCTTAAAAATAGGTAAAGGCTCCCCCCAATACCTTTGACGACTAAATACCCAATCTCTTAATTTATATTGAAGCTTTCTTATCCCTTTTTTTGTTTTTTCAAGATGTTTTTTAATCTCTTCACTCGCTTTCTTGCTATCCATTCCATTTAAATTCAATCCTTCATATTGAGAGTTAAAAACGAAACCCTCTCCTTCAAAAGGTAAGCTCTCTCCTTCTTTTTTGATGACCGGCTTTATTTTTAAATTAAAATGTTTAGCAAAGGCATAATCTCTTTCATCATGGGCAGGAACCGCCATAATAGCCCCTGTTCCATAATGCATTAATACATAATCAGAGATCCAAATTTCAAGCTTTTCTTGAGTGAGGGGGTGAATAGCAAAAGCTCCTGTAAAAACCCCTGTTTTTTCTTTATGGGCTTTTCGATCTCTTTCACTTTTAGATAAACATTTTTGTTGATAAGCTTGAACGACTTTTAACTGATCCTTTGAGCTAATTTTTTTTATTAAAGGATGTTCAGGAGCTAAAACCATATAAGATACCCCAAAGAAAGTATCTGGTCTTGTAGTAAAAACTTTAATACTTTTTTTACTTTGAGAGACCAAAAAAGAGATAACAATCCCTTCACTTTTACCAATCCAATTTCTTTGAGCTATTTTTGTTCTCTCCGGCCAGTTTATTTCATCTAAATCTTTCAGTAATTTTTCACAATAGTTTGTAATCTTAAGCATCCATTGTTTTTTCAAAACACGAAAAACGGAATGCCCTCCTCTTTCACTTTTTCCATCAATAACTTCTTCATTAGCTAAAACAGTGCGAAGAGCAGGACACCAATTCACAGGAGTATCTGTTTTATAAGCTAGTTTTTTTTGAAAAAAGAGCTTAAATATCTTTTGAGTCCATTTATAGTAAGAAGGATCACAAGTGGAAATCTCCCTGCTCCAATCAAAGCTAAAGCCAAAAGCTTTTAACTGATTCCTAAAATTATCAATGGCCTTTTGAGTCGTTTTTTCAGGATGAATTCCTGTTTTTATAGCATATTGCTCTGCGGGCAGTCCAAAAGCATCATAACCCATAGGATGTAAAACATTAAAGCCTTTTGCTCTTTTAAAGCGCGCAACCACTTCGGTTGGTATATAAGAAGCCAAATGTCCTATATGCAAGCCTGTGCCAGAAGGGTAGGGAAACATGCTTAAGGCATAAAATTTGTTTTTCTTCAAATCCTTTTTACAATAAAAAACCTGATTAGATTCCCAAAAAGATTGCCATTTTTTTTCTATTTTTTTAAAATTGTACATTCTTCTAAAAAATATATTAAATCAAATAAAAACTAATCACAAAACTATTTGAAAAAAGACAGGGCTGAAGTTTTTAATTTTTTACATCTATTTTGAAAAGCTTAAATAAATCCTTATCTAATAAAACTTTACCTACTTAATTGAAGTCCGAAAATTATATTTTTATTCTAAACAGCTCAAAAAATCCAAACAAAAAATTATAAATTGGTTGCGGGGGCAGGATTTGAACCTGCGACCTTCGGGTTATGAGCCCGACAAGCTACCAGACTGCTCCACCCCGCGTCAGTCTGGTTTTTATAGCACAAAGCTTTTTCAGGGTCAAACTGCCTTTACTTTAAAGGTTTTTTCTTTTGTAATAATAAAAAAAATGTAAAATTAATCTGATGAAGCCATTTTTATTTATTTTTTTATTACTTTTTCCGTTTTCATCTTTTGACGAAACCTTAAATTCACAAATACAAAAGCAATCAAAAAAAAATATTTTTCATATAGATTTAATTAGTCCTTTTGAAGAAATTAAAAAAGATTCTCCTTTTTTAGTTGGAGTGCATATAAAACTCACTCCTGAATGGTATACTTATTGGTCCTTTCCAGGAGATTTTGGGCAGTCCCCTCAAATTAAATTTAAAAATATAAAAGGTGCTCAAATTAAAGCTTTGCCTTTTCCAAGACCAGAAAGAAAAAGTCTCTTGATAAATAAAGAAAGCTCCTACAGCTTTATTTATGAAAATGAGCTTTTAATTCCTTTTGAAGTTTTTATAGAAGAAAACTATAAAAAAGAAACTTTAAATTTATCCCTTGATATAAATTGGGGTATTTGTAAAGACATTTGTATTTCTAAACAAAATAAACTACAGCTCAGTTTAAAGCTCTCTAAAAAATTTAAAAGAAATTTAGAAAATCAAAAAATTTTTGATCACTGGACAAATCTTTTTCCAAAAAATAATCAAGATTTAAAAAGCCAATTTACACAAAAAGGCAATAAACAAATCATTGAATTTTCTTTTAAAAAACCATACACCTGTATAGATATTTTTCCTAAAAAGGCTTTAGACTTTTCTACAAAAAAAACCCACTTATTAAAACAAACTGAAAAGTCCTGCTACTTTGAAGTTCAAAAATCAAAATCTAACTTAAATACAATCTACGGACTTTTAGTTTATTCTTTGGGATCAAAAATTCAATCTAGCCACTTTAAATCTGATAAAAATAAAGTTTTAGGGCTTTTCTGGTTCATATTAATGGCCTTCTTAGGAGGGCTTTTGCTGAACATTATGCCTTGTGTACTCCCTGTTATTTTTCTAAAATTCTATAATAACTTAGAGCTTAGAAATCAATCTAGAAAAAGAATATTACTTTTAAATGGAAGTTACTCTATAGGTGTCATTTTATCTTTTTTAATTCTAGCTGGTTTTATTTTTATCTCTAAACAATTAGGAGAAAGCTTAGGCTGGGGCTTTCACCTTCAATCTCCTTTTTTTGTTAGTTTTTTAGCTGTGCTTTTTTCTCTTATGGCTTTTTATTTTTTAGAAATTTTCTCTTTTTCTGCTCCAAAATTACCTCGTCTTTTTAAAGATCAAAAAATAAGCTCACACTTTTTAACAGGAGTATTATCTACAACTGCCGCTTCTCCCTGCACTGTTCCTTTTATGGCTTCAGCTGTTGGTTTTGCTTTTTCCAGAAATTATTTAGAAATTTTTTATATCTTTTTCTTTTTAGGTCTTGGACTAAGCTTTCCTTATTTAGTGTTGTCTTTTTTTCCTCAAATTTTAAAATATGTTCCTAGCCCTGGAAGCTGGACAAGAATATTTAAAAAACTACTTTCCTTGCCTCTTTTTTTAACAAGCTTTTGGCTTATTTATGTTCTTTATTTCCAATTAAATTTAAAAGCCTTCTTTTTAACTCTTATGTTATTTCCCGTTCTTTTTTTCTGGATTTTTATTCAAAACTACAACATAAAAAAATATTTGAAAACAATTGTAAATACAATAACTTTTATTTTAATTATCTTAATTTTATTGGGACAAAAATATTTTAATCTTAATGATAGTAAAAAAATACAATCCAAAACTTTTTTGATTTCCGAATGGAAAATGTTTGATAATAATGAAATTTTATTTGATAAAAAAAAGGATCAAAATATTCTTATTGCTATAGGAGCAAAATGGTGTCTTACTTGTAAGATTAACGAGAGAATTTTTAATACAAAAGAATTTAAAAATTTAATCAAAAAAAACAATATTAAATTATACTATGGAGACTGGACAAACAAAACAGATACTATTACTTATTTTCTAGAAAGTTATGGCAGACAGGGAGTGCCTTTTTATATCTTCTTTAGAGGAGAAAATAAGGCTTTTATCTTTCCTAGTCTTTTATTAAAAGACAGTTTTTTAAAAAAGCTTAAAGAGCTTTCAATATAAAAACTCACAAGAGCCTTTTAAAAAATTTTTATCACTTAAAATAAGTTTAAAGCCTAACTCTTCTTCTATTTTTTTTAAGCTTAATTTATATCTAAAAGGATTTTCTGTTTTAGATCTAATCTGTTGGGGCATCAAAACAGAGCAAACTGTAATTTTATTATTTTTCTTAAAAGTAACTAGTTTCCAATAATGGCTAGGTATTTGTGAGATTTTACCTTGAACGGCTTTCCAGCAAGGAGGAGTTTTTTTACGATATAAAGTGCCTGTTAAAATTTTTACTTCATGCCCCTTTTTAACAAAGGCTCTGACTTTTTCCTCTAAAACTCTCCAAGGGCCTTGATTAAGATTTCTTCTTTGAGGAACCAAATTTGTTAAATATTGGGCTTCATAGGCTGATACTGAAGATTTAAAAGAGCCCAAGGGAGCTAAGTGAGCTTTATCATAACCTTCTTTAAGTTTTCCATCACAGTTGCTGGCGCCTCTCCAGTCTTTATAAGTTAAAGAAGAATTGGGAAAAAGCAAGGGATCTGCCACATACTTCCTTTCTGCTTTCAATTTTCCCCAAACTAAAGAAGGAGAAAGTTTATACATTAACCAAGTGGGAAACTTCTTATCTGTATCAAAAGAAATAATAAAAATATCATGTATTAAAATTTTATCCTTATTATTTTTTAAAGGAAGCGCCCCCCACCAATGATCAGAGTAAATATTAAAATATTCTTTAGATAAAGCAGAAGAATCAAAAGGGATAAATAAAATTAAAAAACAACAAACAATTTTTTTCATTGAGCAAAAAGATACATATCCTTTAAGTGGCGATACTGTTCATGGTGATCTAAGCCATAACCAAAAATATAACGATCTTCTGTAGACATGCCAAAATAATCTGGCTGTAAAGTTAATTCTCTTTGAGAAGGTTTATCTATCAATGTTACAATTTTAACAGACTTTGGATGAGAAGCCTCTAATCTTTTTTTTAAAAACAAAAGTTTATTACCTTCATTTAAAATCTCTTTTACAATTAAAATATTCTTTCCTTTTATTGGCATATCAATATCTTTTGAGAAATTAAAATTTCCCTTAGAGCCCAAAATAGAAACAAAATCTACTAAAACTGAATTTTCTAATTGTCGAATCAAATCAGAAAAGAAAAAAATAGAGCCTTTTAAAAAACAAACTAAACATAAAGAATCTTTTTCACTTTTATAGTCATGGTTAATCTGCTGAGCTAAACCTGTTACCAGATTTTGTATTTCTTCTTCCTTTAAAAATACAATAGTTTGTTTCATAGGATTTTTTCTTTAATAACAGACAAAAAGCTTGGGTCTTTATTTAATAATTTCGCAAAAGGAGATTGCGGATATTCTTTTAAAAGTCTTGCTTTAAATTGATTGGAATCTTTATTGAGTGTCTTTGCCAATTCAAAAGCTTTTAAGAGGGCTTTTGGCATTAAAGGGCTTTTTGGATAGTGCTTTATAAAATATTGTATCCGTTTAAAGCTCGCTTGAGACCAGCCTTGTTTTTTAAAAAATAAAGCTATTTTTAATTCTCTTTCTGCCTTTTTATCCAAAACTTCTTGTCTCATCTTGATTGCTTTTTTCTTATAAAGAGACTTTTCCTTTAAAGCTAATAGTTGATTAAAAGCAGATAAAGCAGAAGCAGTTAAACTTAAATCATGCTCTGATCTATTAGGAAGCTGATTTTTATAAGAGAGTCCAAGCTGATATAAGACATAATCTTTTTTGTCAGAGTAAAATTTTATATATTTAGTATAAGTCAAACTAGCCTGTTTATATTTTTTTTGATCAAAATAAATATCTGCCATCATTAAAAGAGCTTGCCCATTATAAGAGCTGGAAAAAAACTCCTGTCTTATTTTTGTCAGCTTTTCTAAAGCCTTGGCATTATTTCCTTTTTCTTTATACTGACTAGCTTTTTCAAAATAAAATTTTGCCGTTTTAGGCTCTTTCGTTTTTAGATTATGAGTACAACCTGTAAAAAAAATAAAAACTGATAAAATAAGGATTTTCATTCTGAAGTCAGTTATATTAAAAAGATTTTTTTTGTCAATAGAACAGTTTTCTTTAATAGAATAAAAGCTTTTATTTCAAAGTTTGAAGGAGAATATCAATATAATCACAAATTCCCCTATATTTCATATCCTTGGCTGTTTGCTTTAAAAGATGAAAAGTCGGCTTAAGATATTTTAAATGTGTGTCTTTATTATCCTCTGTTTTAAAAGCACAAAAACGACCACAGGCTTTAAAGCCTCTTTGTAAAAACTGAAGCTTTACCATCCACTGAACTCGGGTTAAACTTTGAGCTTTCGTTTTTAAAGAAAGGCTTAAGTTTTCAAAATAAAACCGAGCTAGCTCTTCCTTATTTTCTAAGAAAACATAACTATCGTATAATAAACTGCTTAAATCATAATACCAAGGCCCTTTTCCAGCGTCTTGAAAGTCAATCATCACAACTTTATTATCTTTTATCATTAGATTGCGACTATGAAAATCCCTATGACAATAAACTAAATCTTCCATTTTAAAATGACTTAACAGCTCTTGCATTTCTGTTTTAAAATTTTTTAAAAGCTCTTTGCTAAATGATCTTTGATTTAAAACATCATAAAAATATTTTTCTATATCATATAAAGCTCTTTCAATTTCATTTAAAAAAAAATGAACATCAAACAGAGGGTCTTGTTCAAAAAGATGAATTTGATCTTGAAGATTAATAAGTTGCTTTAAAGCTTTCTTATAAAAAGAAAATTGAAGACTCTTATTTCCTTTTAAAAAAACATGCTCTAAATTTTTATCTCCTAAATCCTCTAATAACAAAAAACCTTTTTCAAAATCCAGCTGGAAAATTCTAGGAACTAAAACATAAGATTTTAATCTTTTTTGTATATCTACAAAAAGTTTTAGACTGGGATCTTTTAAGCCACAAGACATAAGAATAAAAGTTTTATTCCCTTTTATAAGTCTTTTATAAGAGCGATGCCCTCCATCTCCTTTTAAGCTTATTGTTTTTAAATCTTTTAGATCAAGAAAATAATTTTTTAAAAAATTTTGCATTTTTTATAAAACATCAATTTCCTCAAGTTCTTCCAATTCATTTGATTCTTCATCTTCTGTTTCAATTGCCAATTCATCTGGGTCTTCAAAATCATCTCCTATTTCCTCAAATTCAAAACCCTCATTGTCCTCAACGGCTTGTTCAATTTCTTCTTCCAAATTTTGATTTTCTAATTGATTAAACTCCAATTCTTTTCCTGTTATATCCTCTTCTAAATTTTCTAAATTTTGTCTTTCATCTTTTAACTCTTCATTTAATTGATCAATTTGTTTTTTTCGTTCAGATAAAGATTCATCTCCTTTGAAAACATCGACTTCATAATTCTCTTCAGTTTGTATATCTTTTTCATAATCTTCCAAACTTTCAACTCCACCCCTATCTTCTGATTCAATTTCAAAGTCGGCTCCTATTTCACCATCTCCTGCCCCTTCAAAATCCTCTTGTAAAACTTGATCCTCTTCTTGGTCAGGATCTTCCAACAGATCTTGTTGTGTGATTTCTTCAAAATCTTCTAAATTTTTATCTTGAGGCGCTTCAATAACTTCATCATCTTCTTCAAAATCTATCAATAAATCCTGACCTTCATCTATAATATCAACTTCTTCAATTCTTTCCATATCTACAGGTGATACTCTGCCCGAAAAAGCATCTCCTACATAAATATTATCTCGGGCCGATAAAATAACAGCTGTGGATTTATTCCGTGAAACTTTAATAACTTTTAATTTACCTAAAATCGCTCCCTCATAATTATAAGGCCTTTTAAAAAAATCAGAAGGATTTTTGTTTGGAAGGATATAAAATGCAGATTCTTTATAAATTCCATCTTCTGAACCTTTATCTAAAAATACAATGGAACCTACAGTTAAAAAAAGACGGCTTTTATAAGGAGATCCAACAATTGAACCCTCTCCTTTTGCAAGCTTTTTGTCAGAAAAATTATAAACATCAGGTTGACCTCTGAAAACTAAATCTTCTAGAACTATATTATCAATGGCTGATACCACTCTAGCTTTATATAAAGACCCTGTCCCTTGAAGATAAGATACCACCTTTAAAATACCCTTTATTTGAATCTCATACTCATTAAATGGTTTTATTAATCTGGATAAAAAGTTTCCCAATCTACCTCTATTTTTAAACACAGTAAAATAAGTTCCAATAGGAACATTATTAGTTAAACGAAGTACCACTTTATCTCCTGAAACACCCACAAACCGTCCATAACCATCTTTACTTAAAATGACTCCAGATTGAGTGGGAATATTATCACTTAAGTAAAAAGCAACAGGTTGAAAAGACTCACTAACTCTCCTCCGTTCTAATTGTTTGAAATCTATTTCTTGTTTTAATGGAAAAAACAAAGGGATTTTAGGTAAAGAAGAAGGTATTTGTTCCTCTGATAAAGCCTTTTTAGCATAAGTATTTGGAGCTAATTTTAATCCTGGAAATTGATCCTGAATATCTACACTCAATTTAGATTTATTTATTTGAGATAGGCTAGTAGGATCAAATTTAATAGGATCGCCTTGATAGATAAGATTAGGGTTTTCCACCTTAGGGTTAATAACCCATAACTTTGACCAAAAAAGAGGATCTTGTAAAATAGTGGCGCTTAAATCCCAAAGATTATCCTTATATTTCAATATAAGTGGATTTTTTGTAAGATTTTGAACACGATTATTCCACTCAGAGTTTGAAATAGGATCCTTATAGTTTTTAAGATATATCTTATGAATCCACTTTTCATAATCTTCATCTTTCATAGAAAAGCTGGGAAAAGGTAATAATAAAAAAATAAAAAAATATTTCATGTTCAAAGAGGCTTTTCTCAATTTATTTTCTAGTCTATAAGCTTAATAGTCAAAATTAAGACTCTGGAAACAGACGAAAGTCTAATGCAAGTTTAAGCAGGTGGAAATTTTTTTGCCACTGATTTATTGAAGATGTTTATCTGTTTTTTTCTCATTCTACTATTTTTAGATTTATCTTCTATTTCAAATAGAATGCATAAAATATGTCTAAAAAGACTTAATTTTAAAACTGAATTTTCTGATATATATAAAGCCCTTGTTTGCGGAAAAAGACTGCCATCTGGAGATATTAAACAGCTTTTTGTAAAAGGAGGCTTGATTCATCTTACTGTAGTTTCAGGAGCGCATCTTTTATTTTTAGAAAAGCTTTGGCTAAAAATTCCTTTTTCTCATTCTTTGAAATATAAAAGCTTATCTCTATTTTTGATCTTATATAGCCTAACAAGCCAGCTTAAACCTCCTGTTTTGAGGGCTCTAATTTCTTTTTTTTTCTTTCAAATCTCTGAAAAGAAAAAACTTTTTTGGAGTAAAGCTGGAATTACTTTACTGAGTGGCTTAGCTTGTTTAGCTTACAATCCCAGTTGGATAAATTCAAACTCTCTACAATTAAGTGTTTTAGCTAGTTTAATTTTCTCATACTCTAAAAAATCCCTTAAAAAAAATCTATTAATTTACCTTTTTCTTTTACCTATTTTAAATCGTTGGCAAAATTTACATCCTTTAACAGTCTTAGTAAATTGGATTTCAGCTCCCATAATAAGCGGTCTGCTTTTTCCTTTGTCTTTCCTAAGCCCTTTTTTGCCTTTCTTTTATAAAGTGAGTGATTTTTTATGGTCTATTTTTCTTAAAATTTTAGGTGTGGTTAATTTTTTTCCCTCCAATCTATCTCTTATAAAATATAAGCTCCCAGAAGATTGGACATGGTTTTACATTTTGTTGATCTTTTTTTTATTATCTTTATTTAAAAAACTAAGCTACAGATACCTAAGCTATGAAAAAAAATTAGTTTTAAAAGCCTATAAGTGATTCCGTGAAATTTTAAGACTCAATTTATTCCTATTTAAGTCTATTGATTAAAAGCTTGTAAGATATAAAATTTAAAACGAGTTCGGATTTGACAACACAGCGACTGAAAGTCACTTGTTGTCCAACCGTATACCTGAATTTTTAAATCTGATATTTACAAAGTTTTATACAAAATTTAAAATGAGTTTAAATTTGAACTAAGTGGCCGACCACAAATCGCCTTTTTGCAAAAGCCTATCTAAAGTTTTGAAGATTTTTTATTATCTTTAGTCATATTAACAACTTTGGAAAGTTATATATTATTCCCAATAAGATATTAAAAGCTATTTGACATGCCTTGTTAAAAATTACTTTTTAAAGACAAAAATAAGCAAAAGTGATAGCTTAAAAATAAATAGGAGTAGCAATGGAATACATTATATTTATGATCACAATACAAAGTCCTTTTTTATATTTGATCTGGCGACTTTTTCAAAAAAACAGTCTACAAATTAGGGAAGAGTTAAAAAACTTAAGAAAACAAAATGAACATATTGTTAATTTTATGGACACATTAAAACTATCATTTGAAAAAATGTCAGAAGATATTTACGGAAATGGAAAAGTCAATTCTCGTATTTTTCAAATAGAAACCAGTCTTAAAAACATGCAAAAGCAATTTAAAAATATGGAGCTTTACACTGGAGTAAATACAAGTGAAAGTTCTTTAGAAAATTTACAATCTTCTAGTTATTTAAAAGAGAAAGATTTTAGATAATTTCCAAAATAATTTAAAAACTCAAAAAAACTTTAACTAAAAAGTTTAAAGGCTTAAGAAAATTACAATCCATTAAATTTCTGAGAAAAACTCTTGTAAACGAACAGCCGCTTTCTTTATAGCATCTTCTTCTGCAACATAGCTCAACCTAATATAACCGGGCATACCAAATTCTTCACCGCAAATACAAAGAAGTTTTTTATCTTTTAACAATTCTTCCATTATATCTTTTGAACTGTGTAAAATCCGACCTTTATATTTTTTTCCTATAAAAGCTTTAACTCCCAGCCAAAGATAAAAAGCTCCTTCAGAAGGAAAAAGCTTTAAGCTAGAAACCCTGTCTAACTTTTCTAGTAAAATATTTCTAGATTTTATCAATTTTTGAATAATTTCTTTAATATCTTCCTCGCACTCTTCAAAAGACTGCTCAAAAGCCCTTTGAACAATAGAATTAGCGCAACTCACTGTTTGGCTTTGAAAGCTAGAAAAAACTTTTACCAATTCTTTAGGTCCGAAAAGCCATCCCAAACGCCATCCTGTCATGAGATAATTTTTAGAAGCTCCACTAACCGCTAAAATTCTATCCCTTAAATCAGGCTGAACATTTAACAAATGAGGCGCATATTTCCCCTCAAAAACTAAGCGATCATAAATAGAATCTACTACTGTTATTACATGGGGATATCTTTTTAAAATCTCTCCTAAAGCTTTTAGCTCTTTTTGAGTATAAATAACACTAGTTGGATTATTAGGACTGTTTAACAAAAAAACTTTTGTATTATGATTTATATTTTTTTCTAACTCTTCTGGAGTGATTTTAAAGGACTGTTCGGCTTGAGTGGGAACAACTTTAAGGCTTGCGCCAGAAAAATTAATAAGGGGAGGATAACTCATCCAATAAGGCGCTGGCAATAAAACTTCATCACCTTTATCACATAAACTTTGAAACAAAACATATAAAACATATTTGCAACCATTAGAAATAAAAACATTTTCACAATCAAAAGGAATAGAAAACTGCTGGCTGGCTTGCTGAGCCAATTTTTTTCTTAATGCCTTTTGTCCCGCAGAGGGAGAGTATTTAGTATAACCCTCCTCAATCGCTTTTTGCCCTGCTCGTCTAATGGGGAGATAAGTCTTCCATTGAAGTTCACCTATAGCTAAACTAACTACATCTTCTCCCTGTTCTTTCATTTGATTAGCGATATTTAAAAGCTCAAAACCAACTGAAGGTTTTAAATCAGCCACACGATGAGATAATTTCATGATTTTACTCCTTCTTTTATTTGTTTGTTAATTTTATTTGCTACATAGTCTGGAACTAAACCCTCTAAACTCCCTTTATGAAAAGCAATCTCTTTGATCCATTTTGAGCTAACCATTTCTTTTTCCATCCCTGAAAATAAAAAAAGAGTTTCCATTTCTGGAAAAATTTTTTTATTATTTATAGCCAAATCCCTTTCATAGGGAAAATCTGTAACAGATCGAATCCCTCTTAAAACCACAGAAATGTTATTCTTCTTTAAGTAAGATGTTGTTAAACCTTCATATTTATCTACTCTAACATTAGATAAATGTTTCAATGTGGCCTTTGCCATTTCTTCCCTTTCTTTCAAAGAAAACCAATACTTCTTATGTATAGAAGAGGCTACCAACAAAGTAACTTTTTTGAAAATGTGACTAAAGCGCTCAACTATATCAATATGACCACAAGTTATAGGGTCAAAACTGCCAGGATAAAGAGCATGCAAAAAATCTTGCTTTTTCATATTTTAATCCCTTTTATAAAACCAAGCTTTTTTATCATCAAAATCTTTTTTAGAAAAGAGGTAAAAAGGAGAATAATTGTTTTTTAAAACTTCTTTTTTTCCCGTCTCTATAACTATCACTGTCTCATCATGAGTCAAGTAACTGTTTGATAACAATCTCATAATAAAATCACCGGCTTTAAGAGAAAAGGGAGGATCGGCTAAAACCAAATCAAAAATTAAAGGCTCTAAGCTTTTTTTATCTAATAGAGTCCTTTTTTGATACTGCTGTAAAAAAGAAAAAACATTTTTTTTATGTATCCAAAGTTTCTTTTCTTTTAACAGGATTGTTATATTTTTCTGAATAATTTTTACACAAGAAAAATGATTTTCTACAGCATGAGCTATTCCTGCGCCACGAGATAAAGCCTCTAAAGCTAAACTTCCTGTTCCTGAAAACAAATCTAAAACTTTACAATCTTCAAATAAATAAGGTTTCAACACATTAAAAACTGTTTCTTTTACTCGATCAGTCATAGGACGAATAGGAATCTTAGTTTTCCAAGAGCTAAGTTTTCTTCCTTTCCACTTACCTGCAATAATTCTCATCTTACCTTTTTAATTTTTAAGAAAATCTATAATAATCTTACTTGATTTTTTTGTCTATTTTATTTTCTACAATTAAAGATTTTTTTAAAAGCTTTTATCAATTATATAAAAGCTTAAATATTGTATAAACCTTTAATAACAAGAAAAGTATTTAGGTTTTAGTGTTTAACATCAATTTTTCTGCTTTTTGAATAATTTTAAAAATATCCTCAAAAGGTTTTTTTATAAATAAATCGGCACCAGCTGTTTTTATTTCTTCTTCATTAAGTTTGTCATGAGCAGAAATTAAGACTGTTTTAGTAGAAGCTTTTGGAATCTTTTTCAGCAAATCCAAACCACTCATACCTGACATAAGAATATCTATAAAAGCCAAATCTGGCTTAAATGAAGACCAAATATCTAAAGCCTCCTCAGCGCTAAAAGCTATTTTTGTAATATGCCCTAAACTTTCACCTGCCAATTTAAGAGAATGCGCAATTAAAGGCTCATCATCTACAATTAAAATTTTAAAGGCTTTTTTCATAAACAAAGATCTTGAGAGGATTGATAAGATTTATAAATTTCCATTGATTCATAACGAGGAAATATTAATGTAAAACATGTGAAGTGGTTTTTTTTACTTGAAATAAAAATTTTCCCATGATTTTTTTGGATTATCTTTTTTGCAACACTCAAACCAAAACCAGTTCCCCTTTTTTTATTTGTCCAAAAAGCTTTAAAAATTTTTTCTAAATTTTCTGACTGTATCCCTATGCCATTATCTTTTATTTTCACACAAATTTCATCTTCAGAAATAAAATAAGAACGAATTTGAATTAGCGGATTTTTATTTTTTTTATCTTCAGCCAAGGCTTGGCTAGCATTCAAAATTAAGTTATAAAAAACCTGTTGTAAAAGAGCAAAATTTCCTCTTATTAACAGTTTTTCTTTACAAAATTTAATATCAAGCTTAATTCCTTGAGTAGATTTTTTGAGTAAAGGAAGTGTATCTTGTATAATACAATTAACATCACATTTTGTTAATTTTTCATTTTTCTGAGAAAAAGATAGAAAACTTTCAATAATTTTTTGAGATCTTTTGATAGCTTTTTCTAGTTCTATAAATTCTTCTTTAAACTGTCTTAAAATTGGTTTTTCTTTTAAAATTTGACTCATTCCTTTTACACCTGTTAAAGGATTATTTAATTGGTGTGCCATGTTTTGTCCTAAATGAAAGAGTAAAGATTTTTTTTCACTTTGAAAAAGCTGTTCTTTTAAAATAAAAGAACGAGTCATATCCTGACAATATAAAATACCTTTTGAATTTTTTAAAGGGTAATAACGGAGTTTATAAGTTTTTTCTTTTTGTTTCAAAACAGATAAGCGGACAGCTTTTTTAAAAGATTTTATAGAATTAGAAAAGTTTTTTTTAAAAGAGTCATTACCTAAAAGAACCTGAAAATCATTTAAAATAACTAAAGGCTCCCGCCAACAAACAAATAATTGACTCCATAAATAAGAGATACGACTAAAATGAGTATTTAAACAGGCTCGTTTGAAAGATATTTCTAAAATATCTTTTCGCTCTTCAAAAAAACTAATAAGAGATTTTAAAAGTTTCTCACTATAAATTTCTAAAATCAAGAGGGACTTTAAGTCCAAAGTATCTAAAGGTATCATTAAAGATGTGAAAAAAGGTCGTCCAAACTCTTTAGCTAAATAGAGATTTTCTTGTGGAGAAGAAAGCCTTAGTTTTTTTACTAGAGGCCAAGACTCTTTGGCTAAAGACTCATAAAAAAGTCCGTTTTTTACATAAGCTCTTCTTAAACCGAGTTGTTCTGATTTATAAAAAAGAATCAGCTCTCTTGTTTTATATTTTTTTGAAATTTGTTTCTGTAAGTTTAACAAAAAGTCACTAACATCAACTGAACTTAAAAGCTTTTCACAAAGTTTTATAAATGATTTGTCAACTTTTAACATAATACTTTTTTATTAAAACAAACTAAAATAACTTTCTTTTCATAAATATAAAGTTTTAAATTTATATTAGTTTATTTTTAAACAATTTTGTTATTTTATAAGTTTGAAAAATAAAAAAAAAA
>JAPORL010000045.1 GCA_026712605.1 Pseudobdellovibrionaceae bacterium
TTTTAGCTTTGTATCTTACAAGATTTTGATCAAGAAACTTAAAATTTCAAACATGTCTTTTGCTACAAAGCGAGCTGTGGTCGCACTGTGTTCAAATCCGAACTCGCTTTTAGCTTTGTATCTTATAAGATTTTAATACAAAATTGAAAACAAGTTTAAATTTGAGTTTTTTATATTTGAATGATTTAATCTTATTAGACTTGTAAATATTTTTTTCTTCATGTAAAAATTAACTCAACTTAATTGTATTATGAAAAATTTTTTATTAAAAGTTTATCCTTCTCAAGAAAAATTGGAAAAAGAAAATCAGTTAGCATGGCATTTAGCTAAAATCGCTTTAGACCCTGCCCCTATTTCTGAAGAATCAAAAGAGATGATTATCAATAGAATTATTGATAATTCTGCTGTAGCTGTAGCGAGTCTAAATAGAGAGCCTGTTATTCATGCAAGAGATCAAGCTTTAGCGCATCCTTTAAAAGAGGGAGCCTGTCTTTTTGGTCTGGACAACCAATTTCGTTTTAGCCCAGAGTGGACAGCATGGGCTAATGGAGTAGCTGTTAGAGAGCTTGATTTTCATGATACTTATTTGGCAGAAGACTATTCTCATCCTGCAGATAATATTCCAACTCTAGTAGCTATTGCTCAATCTACTGGAAAAAATGGTAGAGAGCTTTTAACTGCTCTTTTATCTGCTTATGAAATTCACATCAGTCTTGTAAAAGGAATTTGTTTGCATAAACATAAAATAGATCATATTGCCCATCTTTGCCCAGCTCAAGCAGGAGGTTTGGGAACTTTATTAAATATGACTGTAGATCAAACCTATCAAGCTATACAGCAAGCGGTTCATGTTTCTTTTACGACTCGTCAGTCTCGTAAAGGGGAAATTTCAAGTTGGAAAGCTTATGCTCCTGCTTTTTCTGGAAAAATGGCGATTGAAGCTGTAGATCGGGCTTTAAGGGGAGAAAAATCCCCTTCTCCTATTTATGAAGGAGAAGATTCTGTAGTAGCTTGGCTTTTAGATGGTCAGTCTGCTCAATATCAAATTCCTTTAGTAGAAAAAGGAGAAGAGAAAAAAAGTATTTTAGAAAGCTATACAAAAGCCCATTCTGCAGAGTATCAAGCTCAAGCTTTTATTGATTTAGCTTTTGAATTGAGAGAGCAAATAAAAGATTTTTCCCTTATTAAAAAGATAAGAATTTACACTTCTCATCACACACACTATGTGATAGGCACAGGTTCAGGAGATCCTCAAAAAATGTCTCCTTCTGCTAGTCGCGAAACTTTAGATCACAGCATCTCTTATATTTTTACAGTCGCTTTAGAAGATGGCTGTTGGCATCATATTGACTCTTATACAAAAAAAAGAGCTAATCGTCCTGAAACTATTAAGATATGGCATAAAGTAGAAACTTTTGAAGAGAAAAAATGGACGGATTTATATAAACACCCTGATCCCAATCAAAAAGCTTTTGGAGGAAGGGTTGAAATAGAAATGCAAAGTGGAGAAGTCATTACTGCTGAAAAAAAATTAGCAGACGCTCATCCTTCTGGAAAAAAACCATTTGAAAGAGAAGATTATATTAAAAAGTTTTTAAGTTTAACGGAAGAGCTGATCTCTAAGGAAGAAGGAAATCGCTTTTTAGATTTAGTTCAAAACTTAGAAAATTTATCCAATAAGGAAGTAAGACAGTTAAATGTGCAATCCGGTCTCTCTCATAGACCTGTTAGCAAGGGAATTTTTTAAATAAAAGAGGCAAAAATGTCTAATTCTTTAACTAAACAAGATTTAATAGAACAAATTAAGTATCTATATGAAACAGATATAGGTGACTTTAAAAGGAAAACTACTTTGTATCTCAATCGTTTTATAGAAGATCAGGAATCTTCTGATTTAAAAAATAAACTCAATGATTTAAAACACACAGTGCTTTATCAAGAAATATCTAATGAAAATCAAGTTGAAAATATTGATAAATTGCGATTTCAGTTAATAGAAGAATTACAAAAACTCTAAAATTACTTTATAGAAATGAAAAGCTTGTAAGATACAAATCTAAAAACTTTGGACATGCGTTTTGCCACAAAGCTTCTTTCAGGTGCTATTCAGTTCAAATCCGAACTCGTTTTTAGATTTGTATCTTACAAGCTTTTCGTCAAGATACTTAACTAGGCATAAATAAAAACTGAAGTCTCAAATAGGCATTTTTATACAAAGTAACCTTCAGTCCCTAAAAAATTATACTAGCCTTTAAATTAAAGAATTAACAAAACTTTAGTCTGTAGTTTTATTTTGTTTTTTTAAATAAAGAAGTTTTATTTAGGAGGAATTAATAGAATTTAAAGTTTTTTATTTATAGAACCGATAAATTTAGCAGAAAGTAGAAACGAATAAGGTTTAAATGGGAGAAGGCTATGTTGAATTTAAAAATTAAAAGTCTGGTCTTTTTATTGGCTTTGTTATTAGGCTG
Organism: Pseudobdellovibrionaceae bacterium; assembly: GCA_026712605.1. Taxonomy (GTDB): domain Bacteria; phylum Bdellovibrionota; class Bdellovibrionia; order Bdellovibrionales; family UBA1609; genus JACOND01. Next base: position 2,472 of record JAPORL010000045.1, read on the forward strand.
TACAGGTTATGTGCCTCCAGCTAATTATCCTAACAACCAACAAGTCTTTAACCCCAACAATTTTAACAACCCCAATAACCCTAACAACTTTAATAACTTCAACAACCCTAACAACTTTAACAATCAGAATTTTGCTTCTAGGAGTCCTAGAGATGAGATTGATTATATTGAAAGAAATGAGAGGAGAGAGACAGCGCGGAGGGAAACTTTAAGGAATGCAAGGAGAGGTGATTCCTGTGAAGACGAAAACACAAATCATGAATGCTATGATCTTTGTAGAGAAATGTACAAAAGATCAGATGATAGAGAAGAGTGTGAAGAATTAACTCCAGACAATGTTGACTCTATTTATGTAGTTTGGGAAGCGCTTGATAGAGCTCGTCTTAATGACTTAGAAGATATTGACTCAGAACATTTGGATTGGTTTATCAATGTTTCTATTGCTGGTTTTGATTATTTAATTAGAGATTATAAAAAAAGCGATGCTCAAAATGTGTTACAATGGATTGCTGAAGATGAAGATGTGGCAGAAATTATGAGAGATGAAGATGATGATTTTGAAACTTTAGAGGAGCTTTTAAGCATACTGGATACTCGTTTTGATTTTAACACCGTTGAAGATCCTTTTACGGAGTATATAGATAGAAAAACTTTGTTTGAGTATGCTATATTTACAGGAAATAGCACAGCTATGGATTACTTTATGGATTATTTTT
>JAPORL010000140.1 GCA_026712605.1 Pseudobdellovibrionaceae bacterium
CAAAAGATTGATAAATTTAAAACAGCAAGTTATTTCAGGTTATTGGAAATACAATTATTCTGTGTCCTCTGAGGTTTCATTGAATACTGTATCTGCTGATTACAAAAAATACTCCAAACAACCTCTTGCTATTAAATCTAAATATTTAAATAAATATCCTCTAACTAATAAATTGAATCAAGGTTTTAATCTTCATATCTTTTTTAACCTTCAGCCTGTTATTAATTGTTTTTCTGAATCAGATAATTTTACTCAAACTTGTAAAATAAGATACAATTTGGATGAATATTCCTCAGATGAGGAAATTCTAAGTCTTAATGAAGATAAATATTTTTTTTCAGAAGAGGGTCTTCAAGCTGATATGACTTGTTTAGATATAGCAGATTGCTCATGCTCTCAACCTTATTTTGTTTTTGAAAAAGATCTTTTTGGAGAAGTTGGATTTATAGAAGTAAAATGCTCTATGAGTAAAGGACAAAGTGGTTTTATTCAAGTCGGTTTAAAAACAAAGAGTCCTTATATTTATTTTTTAAATAAGGATTTAGATGAAAAAAGTATTGTTTTTCGTAAAAACACATCTATAGAAAGGCTTAAAGTAGAGTTGAAATAGATTATTAAAAAAGGAGTAATAAAAATGAAAATATATTTGTGTTTTATTTTAGGAATATTGTGCTTTCCTTTATCGGGTTTTTCAAAATTTAGTGAATTAGGAAAACAAACTGAATTTTTAGAAAAAGAAAATTTCTCCTTTTCTAACACCAACTTAAGAATAATTCAAAAAAGATGGCTGGAAAAACATTTTTTATCGGAAATTAGTTTAAGTGTTTCACCAGCATTAAAAGGCTTTAATTACTTAGAGAGCTATTCTACTGACTTTTCTTATCGCTTTTTTATAAATAATCATTTTAGTTTGAAGTTGATATATTCTTCTTATTTTAATGCTATCAATCAAGAAGGATATGACGAAATTGAATTAAGAGTACGGTATCCTATAGAAATATTGCATGCCCAAAATCAGTCTTATTTATTAGGATTTGAATGGTATCCTTTTTATGGAAAAGCTGTTTTGTATAATAAACTAGTTCATTTTGATTTGTATTTCTCTATTTTAGGTGGTCAAATAGAATTATGGAGAAAAAATAATAGACAGTCATTTTATTCCTTTTCTATTGGCTTAGCTCAATGGTGGCATAAAAATTTTAACACTCGTTTATCAATTCAATCTTTTTATTATCAATATGATTCTCCTTATTACAAGGACAGTAAAGATTTGAAAAAAGAATTTGTTCATAAAATATCTTTTTCAGCAGGAGCGCTATTTTGAATCCATTTATTTTATTATTTTTTACTTTTACTGTTAGCCTTACTTTAGCTAAAGAGAACATTATAGATATTTTGGAAAAAAAGGACACTTCTTTTAATTTGCAAAAGAAGTTGAAGACAGATATAGGCTCTGTTTTTTCAGCTGAAGAATCTTTTACTAAGGCTTTTGAAGCTAAAAACTTTGAAATCGCTTTAAAAATATGGTTAAAATCTATACAAGGAACTTCTTTTTCTAAAAGTAGTACAGGTTCTGCTCTTTATTCTTATTTGTTGTTTCAAAATGGTTTTGAAGTATTGTCTTTAACTCAGCTTTTAAAAAACTCTCAGCCTGAGCAAATAGATCCTATTGTAAGTCGTCTATGGAAAACTCAAATTGATAAAACAAATTCTGTTTGGAGTTATTTTTATTATCCTATTTCTCCTAGTTGGCAGATAATTTTTTCTCCAGAAGTTGTTTTGAAAATTGGTTCTAAATCTAAATTGAGCTTTATAAAAGATCAAAATTATATTAAGTCTTTATTAGCCCTTCCTATCAGTGCAAAAACAGATGTTTTTTATTTAGAGTGGTTGTTTGTATTAGGTTTAATAAAAACAAATGATATGGATTCTGCTACTAAAATTTTAGCTTGGTTTTTATCTAAAACAAAGAATCAATATAGAAAAGATAAAATTAATCTGACAATTGCTCGTCTTTTGGCTGATATTGGTGAAAACCAAGTTGCTTTACAATATTATAAAAAAATAAAACAACTTTCCTATCTTTGGTTTTTAGCTCAAGAGGAAATGGTTTGGATTTATTTGAACAAACAAAATGAGAGTCAAGCTTATGCAAGGTCTCTAACCCTTAACTATCCTGATTTTTTAAAACAAATAAGCTCTTCCATGTTTTTTTCTATGGCTTTATCTCAGGTGAAAAATTGTGACAATAAGGGAGCTGTTCAAACTTTATTTAATTTTAAGAAAAATTATTTAAATAAATACGAAAAACTGAAAAAAATCTTATTTAAAAATTTATATATGGATTTAATCTTTGAGCTTAAAGATTTTTATGCTTTAAATGTTGGTTACGATCAAATTAATAAAACAGATTTATTTTACTTTTTGAGAAAAGACGCGCGTTTAAAAAATGATATTATGTTTTTTAACTATTTAAAACAAAAACAGAAAACAGCTCAAATTGATAAATTTAAAAAATTATTAAATCAAGAAAAAAAAATAACTCAAAATTTAAGAAAGAACATTTATTCAAGAATACAAGTTTTACTAAAAAAAGAATTAAAAAATATAGAGCGAGACTTGAGAAATTTTCATTTAATAGAAACAGAAATTTTATATAGAGAATATGCTTTTCAAAAAAATTTATCTTTTTTATCAGGAGAAAAATGGTATAAAGATATATCTTTATATCAACCAAGCCCTTTTATTTATTTTCCATTTAATAAAGATGAGATTTGGCTAGATGAGATATCTCATTATAAATCTGCTCAAAATAAACAATGTCCAAAAATGAATAAAATTTTATAGTAAGAGGTTTTCGAGTGATAAAAGTATTATTTATATTTGTTTTCTTAATTTCTTTAATAAGTTGTAGTGACAATAAAAAAATCATTCCCTATTTAAAACCTAAAAAAGAAGTTACATTACATTTAATTTAAAATCTAATTTTATATCTAATGTAAATTTCTTATTTATTGTAGATGACTCAGGAAGTATGAGTGAATTTAATGATACCTTGGCTTCTGAATCTACAAGATTTTTAAATCCTATTATAAAAAAATATCCTCACTATAATTATAATTTTGCTGTTACAACCATGACACCTACTGAAGGATTTTACACAAATAAAATTATTCCCTTTT
>JAPORL010000049.1 GCA_026712605.1 Pseudobdellovibrionaceae bacterium
AGAACTAACATCTGGAGCATGCAGTTGGACACAAAACGACCTCTGGTCGCTATGTGTTCAAATCCGAACTCGTTTTTAGCCTGATATTTACAAAATTTTAATCAATATATCTCTCTTTAATTACTTAAAAATTTGAGCCTTCAAATAAAAAAACCGATAAATAATATATGAAAGAGATTAAAAAAAATTTAAAAGACTTATGCCAGTCATTTTTACACTTTATAACTTACTCACAAAAGCTTTCAAGCCACAGTCTAAAAGCCTATAAAACAGATTTACAAGACATATTTGAATTTAATGATTTATCTCCTAAACAAAAACTAGATTTTATTATCATTCAAAATAAAAAAAAATTAGAAAAACAAACAAAATTGTTAATTGAAAAAAATACAAATAAACAATTTAAATTAGCTAACTCCACCCGGAGCCGAAAACTAGCTGTTATAAGAAGTTTTATTAAATGGATGGCCAATAATAACTATATTGAAGAAGACTTTAGATTTCTATTTAAATCTCCCAAAATCTCTTATCGTGTCCCCTCTTTCTTATCTGTAGATGAAATTTTTACAATTTTAGAAATGTTTAAAACAGACAAAGTAAAAGCCAAAGATAAAGCTTTATTTTTTTTACTTTACGGAGCTGGTTTGCGTATCAGCGAAGCCTGTCAACTAAAAACGAAAGAAATCAACTGGTCAGATAGTACTCTTCAAATCACAGGAAAGGGAAATAAACAAAGATTAGTATCACTACCGGAACAAGCTTTTAATCAAATAAAACATTTAAAATCTAATACTCCTTATCTATTTGGAAAAAAAGCTCTATCTAAAAGAAAAGCTTATGATATTATAAAAGCTATTGGAAAAAAAGCAGGCTTACTAAAGCCTTTAAATCCCCATGCCCTTAGACATAGCTTTGCAACTCACATGCTTTTAGGAGGCTCTAATCTTAGAACAGTACAAGAACTATTGGGTCATAAATCTTTAACAGCAACTCAAAAATACACTCACCTTGATCTGACCCATTTATCTAAGACATTAGAAAACTTTCACCCTTTCAATATATCCTAAAGTTTTATTTATTAATGAGATTCCTCAAAGGAAATCAGACGGTATCAATTTAAGCTTGTTTTTTTTTCAGCTTTTTCAAATATTTATAATCTCCTACTAAAAAATCGCTATTTTCACTTGAAGTTTTAAATAAAAGTCATATTATAATATCAATCTATGGTAAAAAATAAAACAAATATCTGGCTAAATTTTTACAGTGTTTTGATTTTATTAGCGCCTTACTAGAAAAAATTTAAAAAACAACAAGCAAAGGAGTAAAAAATGAAAGGAAATGAGTCTGTTATTGATAATTTAAAAGAGATTTTAACTAATGAATTAACTGCCGTGAATCAATATTTTTTACATTCCAGAATGTGTAAAGATTGGGGTTATGAAAAGCTAGCCGATACATTTTATAAAGAAGCTATTGATGAAATGAAACATGCTAGAGAAATTATTGATAGAATTTTATTTCTTGAGGGAGCTCCTAATCTTCAAAAACTACACCCTTTAAAAATAGGAACTACAGTCAAGCAACAATTTCAAAATGATCTCAGTCTGGAACACAAAGCTATTGATGATCTGAAAAAATCTATTGATATTTGTATTAAAAATGCTGATTTTGCCTCTAAAGAAATCCTAGAGAGCATTTTAGTCAGTGAAGAAGAACATATTGACTGGATAGAAAGCCAGCTCCATCTTATAAAAGAAATTGGAGAAGAAAATTATCTAAGCCAGCAACTATCCGTATAAAAAACTAAGATTTTTTCAAATCTGACTCAACAAAAGCAATCACTTCCACTTCTACTTTTACTCCTTTAGGCAAAGCAGACACTTCCACACAAGAGCGAGCCGGCTTATGATCTCCAAAGTAAGACTCATAAATCTGATTAAAAATAGAAAATTCCCGCATATCAGTTAAAAAAACCATAGTTTTAAGTATATTTTGAAAGCTTAAATTTTGAGATTGCAAAACAGCCTTTATATTTTCAAACACCTGTTTGCTTTGTGCTGTAATGTCCTGTCCCACAACCTCTGAATTTTTAGGATCTAAAGGAATTTGTCCAGAGCAATAAAGCCAATCTCCAAATCTAATAGCTTGTGAATAAGGTCCTACAGGCTGAGGAGCTTTATCTGTTAAAATGGGTTTAAAAATCATACAAAATCATTGTATGAAGAGATACTGAAAAGGCAACTAAAAAAACATTATCTTTAAGCGAAAGCTTACTCGTCCTACAATTGAGCCTTGCTCTATTGAATTTATGTCCATTTTAAAAAGCGAATGAGTTTTTAAAGATACTATGTATTTTAATAATTATTCTGATTTCTGTAAAATATCAAGATTCATAGGATAGTATTTAACTAAAACTTCGAGGGATTCATTAGTCTCATCACTATCTAAATAAAAATCAAAATCAGAAGAAAAATTGATAGACATATTCTCAATATCAAAATACCAAGAAGAATTTATGTCCTTTTCAATTTTTTTTCCATTAAAAAATACCTCTATTGTTTCCACTTTTGGTATTTCGTCTAAATATAGAATATTACTTGAAATAGCCTTCAATAAATTATCTGCGACATTTTCTAAATTTTTTCCCCAGTTTTCGTCACAAATTGAAATTATTAAACCCTTTGTTTGATTTACAAAAGAGTAAACATGAAAAGGATAATTTTCTTTTTCTTGTCCTACATTTTCTGTCCCACATCTATCCCCTTTATTCATATCCGGAATAACAGCATAAGATCGTATATTTTTTATGCCTTCCATCAATTGTTTTAATTCATTAAAAAACTCATCTGCAAACACTATTCCATCATTGATTTGAGCCTGCAAACTCTTATTTTCTCGGATTGTAGCAAAAGTTACTCCTTCCCAAGAATCAGAAATAAAAAACAAAATTAAGAATTTATTTTTACCAAAAAATTGAGACTTAAACTTAGAATCAGCATTTTCAATGATATGTTTAGTTGATTGAAAGTAAGATTCGTATGACTCGGCATAAGCGTTAGCAGATTTAATGCTTTCAGATACAACGCATAGTAAATCTTCATGAGAAACTTTATCAGCTATTTGAGAGTTATATGAAAGGTAAGAGCCTATATTTGTAGGCTCA
>JAPORL010000123.1:0-804 GCA_026712605.1 Pseudobdellovibrionaceae bacterium
TACACTCCAACAGAGAAAGTAGAAATCACCAAAAAATATATTGTAAACAAAGAAATGCAAAATCACGGAGTCAATGAATCTCATGTTTCTTTTACAGACAAAGGAATTAAACATCTCATTTCTTACTATACTAAAGAAGCGGGACTCAGAAATCTTTCTCGAGAAGTGGGATCTCTTTGTAGAAAAATAGCTAAAAAAGTAGTAATAGGAGATGCGCTTCAACAATATGTTATTACACCAACGAAAATAACAGAGTTACTAGGACCTGCAAAATACCTAAAAGAAACTCAGCTAAAAGAAAGTAAAATCGGAGTTACCACAGGTTTAGCCTGGACCCAAGCAGGGGGAGAAATTCTGTATGTAGAAGCCATCCGTATTAGTTCTTCTACAAACAAAGGCATTATTCTTACGGGTCAATTAGGAAAAGTGATGGAAGAGTCGGCCCAGGCAGCTTATTCTTATATTCGTATGTATGCTGAAAAAGTCGGAATCGCCAGCCAGTGGTTTAAAAAAAATGAAATCCATATTCATCTTCCTGCTGGAGCCACACCTAAAGATGGGCCTTCTGCCGGGGTGACTTTAGCGACGACTCTTATCAGCTTAATAACCAATACTCCTGTCAGAAAAGATATAGCTATGACAGGGGAAATTGGCCTCCAAGGACAAATTCTTCCTGTAGGAGGTATTAAAGAAAAATGTTTAGCTGCTTTAAGTCATGGTATTATGAATGTCATTTTACCTCTCAAAAATAAAGCTGATATCGAAAACACCACCTTTCAAGATAAAACTTTAAAGGAACTTAGA
>JAPORL010000123.1:814-3138 GCA_026712605.1 Pseudobdellovibrionaceae bacterium
CTTAGAGAAAAAATGAATTTTATTTTCGTAGAAAACCTGGATGAAGTATTTGCCATCGCTTTAGAAAAAGAAACCCCCAGACAAGTGAGAAAAAAACCAGATATTTCTATCGCCTCTTAAAAACACAACCCTTAAATGAGTTTTTTAATTGTCCTTTACTTCCAGCCATTCCTCTATTTCCTTTTCCTGATACAAGAGAGATTTTAAATCCTTATTTTCTTTCTCCAACAAAGCCACTAAAGTATTTAGTTCCGCTATTCTATTTTGCTGCTCACTGATTTGAAGTTCTTTTTTTTCTAAATGTTCGTAAAGCTCTTTTTGAGCCTCCACCACTTTGTTTACAAAAAAAGTTTCTTGCTTAAACATAAAAGAAGGGTCTTTTAACGATTTAATAGAGGGAGAGGTTTTTTTTTTCGCCGGCACAGCTTTAAAAACCTCTGTTTCATTATCCTTATTTTCTTGATCACCAGACTCCCTCTTCTGATCTATTTCTGAATATTCTACTCCCAAACCAAGTTCTTTTTTTAAAGAAGAAGGGCTCAAATCCTTTTTATTCGTCCCCATTTCTTTTTTTAAATCCACAGGGCTTCGATCTTCTAAAAAATATTTACCCATTTTAAAACTAAAAGGAATTTGCCCGGCTCGTATTCTCCTCCGAAGGGTAGATATACTAATACGGTATTTACCAGAATACTCACCCAAAGATAACCACTGATTATTCATCATAGCTGAAAGTTCCTATACTGATGACAACTTTGTTTTGATTATTCAAAAAATACTTTACCAGGTGATCACTCTATATAACTTTCTATTTTGACTACCCAGATAAATATAACAAAAGAAAAGTATTTGAATAGTCAAATCTTACTTTTTGGAATTACTAGTCATGGTTAAATCAAGATTCATGCGTTGTGCTAATAATCAAAAAACAATATAAACATCTAAAATGGTTAATTTGACTATCCAAAAAAAAGGAAAAGTTGCTCAATAAAATATGACTATCCAAAAATAAGAAGAGAGGGAATCAGTCCTCCAACTAAAATAAAACCAGACAAAAGTAGGAAGCATACAGTTAAAAAAAGTGGTACTTTAACAAATACCTTGTTTTCTCTTACTTGCAAATCCTTCTTCATATACATAAGAGCTATAGGTTTCAAATAATAAAACAAAGCTATACTAGAACCTAAAATAGACCAAAATAGCATCCACCATAAACCCTGATCCAGCAAACCTTGAAAAACAAATAATTTGGAAATAAAGCCGCCAGTAGGAGGAATACCAGCTAAACTCAATAAAAAAAGAGTTATTAAAAAGGCATGAAAAGGTTTTTGATGAGCTAATCCATCCAATTCACTCAAACTTAAGGTAACACTGTCTTTTTTTTCAAAAGGTCTTAAGCATATAAATATACCCAAGATCGTAGCTATATATATCATTAAATAATAAAGTAAGGCGGTTTTTCCAAAAGAGAACCCCATTTGAGAGACAATGAATATCATAAGTAAATAACCAGAATGGGCCACTGTAGAAAACAGAAGCATTTTTTTAAAGTCCTTTTGGAGCAAAGCAATAATATTTCCAAATAAAACACTTAAGACGGCTAACCATTGAAAAAGGGATAATAAAACCGAAAACTCTTGGAGAGAAAACATATTTCTCGTCCATTCAAACAACAATATAAATATAACCAACTTAAGACCCGTTGCCATAAGAACTAAAAGGGGAGTAAAAGAACCTCTATAAACATCTGGTAGCCAAAAATGAAACGGAAAAATAGACACTTTAAATAAAAACCCCACTAGAACAAATATAAGACCTAAAGTCAGAAGACGAGAACTTGTCATCAATTCTGGACTTTGTTGAAAAATTCTTTGTAAATCAAAATGTCCAGAAGAACCCACAACAAAAGAAATACCATAAAGTAAAATAGCAGAAGCCACGGAACCTAAAACAAAGTATTTAAAACTAGCCTTTAAGGCTGGTGATCCTGTGCGACCCAAAGCAATCAGTAAATAAAAAGACAAAGAAGCTAATTCTAAACCCATCACAGCGACTAATACATTCCACGCAAACAGTAACATCAATACACCCAGCAGAGAACCTATTTTTAAAAAGAGTATTTCAGAAAAAATACTCCCATTCACCTGGGGCTGGTTAATACTCATAAGGACTATAAAAAAACCCACTAATAACAAAATAAGGGAAGCTATAGCTCTTAGTTCATTAAATACTAAAGCGGCGGAAAAAAGAGAGTCTATCTCTTCTATATTAGAAGAAGGCCACATGAACTACACAAGAACAAGGGATGTTAAAAGACCTCACAG
>JAPORL010000039.1 GCA_026712605.1 Pseudobdellovibrionaceae bacterium
GTGACATTGAGATAAAATAGGAATACGGGAATATGTAAGCAATAAAGAAAGAAACAAACTAAAAGCCCCTCCTCCCAAAATGCCAAAGGAACATAACAATAACCCCATTTTCACAAACAAAATCTGCACTCTTTGTACGGGCATCCCTATAGCCATTAAAGCTCCTATCTCCTTTTTTTTCTGAACTATCAGTAAAGCCAATAAAGAAGAAACAGCTAACAAAGTAATAAGCCCAGCTAAGGATAAAAAAATACTCATAATAATTTTTTCTACTTTCAAAGCGAGAAATACGGAGGAGTTCCTCTCTGGCCAGGCTTCTACGGAAAACCCCTCTTTTTCCAAAAGAGTTTTGTACAGTAAGAAATCTTCTGGTTCTTTTAAACTCATTTCAAAACCGGCATTGTAAGAACTATTTTTCCGAAAAGCAGGAAAATCTTCCCTATTGTAAAAAATGTAATTGGCATTCCATATCGCGTTCTGAGTAGAAACAATAGACCCTACATGAGCCAATTCAAATTGGATTGGCTCACCTGGTGGAAGCAATAGGTTTTCCGCAGGTATCAAATGCACAACTTCCTCATCGTATAAATCCAGCTCACTCGCCAGGCCTAAACCCAATACAATTTTCTTTTGCTTATCTGTTCCTTCTTCCATCTCCCTATCTGTGTGGTTTTCATTAACAAAAAAGAGATCTTCCTTTCCTAACTGAATCTTATTTATACTGATCTGTTTTGAATGAAGTGTTGGGTTTTTTCCCTTCACGGAAATATTATCCAATATATCTCCTTCTGTAGATAAAATAAAATCCCCTCTTATCTTTTGTAAAAAACTTTCTAACCAATGAGAATCGTAACCTCTAGCTACGGCTCCAGAAAAGACCCCTTTTGGAGTTCGTATAACTATGTCCACACTTTCAAAAAAAGAAAGAGAGGTAACTTCTGAATCTAAACCTTCTGATTTTAAAGTTTTTTTAATCTTCTTTTTTTGTGTTTGGATATACCCCTCGGGAAAAGAAAAAGCTCCTTCCTCTTGCTGCTTTTCTAAAGAAATAATGATATGAGGTTCTGTTTCTAAAAATCGCTCTTTAATAGCCTGTCCTAATCCTCCCATAACATTAAATACAATCAACAAACTGCCAATAGAAATGACCAATCCTAAAAGACAAATAAAAGATACTCTTCGCACAACAGAGTTGGCTCTTTTAGAAAAAAGATAACGATAAAAAAAAGTAAAAGCAGATAGTTTTATTTTAGACACTCCTTATGCAGTATAAGATGTTCATTAATTTATATACTATTATTTATGAAAATGGAAAAGCCAATGAGATTTTTACGCCTTTTAAACTTCACCGTTAATAAAGTAAATGTTTTTTTATTTGTTCTTGCCAGAGGTTTTCATCAGCAGATAGTTTTTCTTCCAACTCCATAATAGAAGCACTGTGGTCTTCAATCCAATGTCTTAAAAAATCATCTCCTGATAAAATATCAATAGGTAGTTTTTCGTATTCATACTCATAAGGGGGAGGGGCTATCCAATCAAAATCTGAGTGGTGTTTTTTGAGGCATTTAAGAAATAAACTAACTAGGCGATAAGGATGAAAATCCTGTTCCTTGTAAAAAGGGTCTTGAGCATAGATACGAATAGCCGAGCAGATTTGATTGTGAAATTTGTCAAAAACGGGTTGAAAAAACTCTTCTTTTAAAACACAGCCTGTTAGCCATTGAGGTGCTATCTTAGCCATAGATTTTAAAATATCTTTTGTTTTCATTTCAGGAAAGCCAAAAGCTTTTAAAGGAAAGACGGTTCCGCGTGCTTCAGATACTTTTGTTCCTTCCAATAAAACGGTGCCACTGTAGCTCCGGGCACATTCTTCATCTACCATATTAGGACTAGGGAGTACCCAAGCAAAACCATCTGGCCAAGGCTCTTTTTTTGGATAGTAATTTTGCATTTTAATTATCTCTAACTGAATATTTAGTTTTTTTAAAGAACAGTACCATTTTGATGCTTCCGCTAAGGTCAATCCATGGCGCATGGGGAGAGGAGCGGCTCCTACGAAACTGATAAAGTTTTTATTTAGTATAGAACCTTCCCTTTTTCGTCCAGCTGGGTTAGGACGGTCCAGTATCCATACTTCCTTACTGGCAGAGGCACAATCTTCCAGAATATAAAAAAGAGTTGTTAAATAGGTATATACCCGGCAGCCTACATCTTGTAAATCCACTATTAGTACATCAAAATGGGAGAGCATTTCTTGAGTTAATCTTCTGTTTTTATTAGAGTAGAGGCTAAAAATAGGAAATGGACTGATACTATTAGCACTGGTATCCTGCTTTAAAGGTTCTGCCAAATAACACCCTTTGGAGTTCTCTTTTCTGATGGTTATCCTCATTGGAAGATCACTTCTGTAAAGCCCCATTGGGTTATCTTCTGTTGTAATCATATTAGCTTGCTGAGTGCTATTAAAACCGTGTTGAGGACCGATAAGACAGCTTATTTTTAATGGCGTATGGGAGGAAATAAGATCAAGAGAGTGTTGTAAACTTTGTGATACAGAAGCTTGATGACCTAAGAAAGCCAGTCGGCTTTTTTCCAGGCGACCTTGCCATTTTTTTTCTTTAATAAAAGATTCAATACCTAGGTTAAACATAAAAATGAACTCTTTTTTGCTAAAGGTAACTTGAATCGCTTATAGATTTATTTTTTTTGCTTGGCTCATTTTATTTTGTTGATTCATGTAGTCCTTCATTTTTTTTGTCAGATTTGGTTTAGAGACAGCTAATATTCTCACAGCCAACAAGGCAGCATTATAGACATTATCTACAGCTACAGTAGCTACGGGCACCCCTCGGGGCATTTGAGCTACAGATAAAAGAGAATCCAGACCTTTTAGTTTTTTTGTCATAATGGGAACTCCAATCACAGGTAAGGGAGTGAGAGAAGCTACCATACCAGGAAGATGCGCTGCTCCTCCGGCCCCGGCAATGATGACTTTAATACCTCTTCTTTTACATCCTTTGGCGTATCGTTGCATTAGTTCTGGTGTACGATGCGCGGACACTACTTTTACTTCGTAGGATATTTGAAATTGTTTCAATAAAGGAATAGCCGCTTCCATAG
>JAPORL010000004.1 GCA_026712605.1 Pseudobdellovibrionaceae bacterium
ACTACAAGGTGTAAAAACTAAAAAGGGCGCTTATTTTGATATTTTTAATTTAGAAAAAAAAAAAAAAGGTATAGCTCAAATAGATAGAGTTGGAGATAGAAAAGCTATTGTAAATTTAAAAACAGGATCTATTTCTAAAAGATGGATGTTACAGCCTGTTTCAAAAGAATTAGCGCTTTATGAGATTGAAAAATCACAAAAAAGAAAAGCTTTAATGACCCGTATTCATAAAGAACAAATTAAAAGGAAGATTGCTTTTAAGAAAAAACAATTAGATAGAGAAAAGAAAAAAAGAGTAGCTTTAAAAAATAAATTAAAAAGAGAAAGACAGATTAAACTAGCTCGTAGAAGAGCTTTAATTCAAAAAAATTTGTTAGCTAAAAAGAAAAGAGAGATTAAAAGAAAGTTGGCATCCTATAGTTTAGATGAAAATATATTAGAAGATTTAGGTGAGGAAATAGAGCAATCATCAGAAGTTTTATCTTATAACTTACCTTCTTCAGATAAGGAAAATGACCCTTCTCTTATTAAAGATAACATGGAGCCTAGTGAAGAAAATAGAGAAACAAATGTTGGGATTGAATTGGTTGAAATAAAAGAAGATAAAACTAGTCGGTTTAAATTAGGTCTAATCCCTTTTGTAACTTATGACTTTATGAGAATATCTCCTCTCAGTCAATCAAACTATTCTATGAGTGGTTTAGGCTTTGGTACTATGTTTTCTACTGATTTTGTTTTAAATCGTTTTGTAAGCGCAGGAGCTAGTATAGGAGGGAAAAGATTTTTTGCCTCTGCTAGGGAAGATGAGTGTGGGCAAACAAGAGGCTGTTCTTTACTTATTTATTATGCTTCAGCTGGCTTACATTTAAAATTAAATTTAATTGAATTTTATGGACATAAACTTTGGTTGAAAGGAGAGGGGACTCTTTTACAGCCTATTTCATACTCTAATGAAGTTCCCAATTTAACAAAAGAGAGTTTTTCGCCTTTTCATGGGACTTTAGGAGGAGGTTTAGGTTTAGATCTTAATTTTAAACAATTTACTCTGCCTTTTGTTGTAGATTTTAATATCCATATGCCACCTACACAGACAATTCTCACTGGAAGTTTTGGCGCGCAGTTTGGTTTATTTTATAATTTTTAAAAAATTTTATTCAAAGTCAGTTTTTCGTTTCACACTTAAAACATTGTCAATTTGACTGAGTCGGGTGATAAGTTGTTCTGTTTGACTAAGTCCTTTTACTTTAGTGTCAAATACAACATAAACTTTAAGAGAATTAGCTCTATTGACTTTTAGATTTGTAATATTTAAATCAAAAAAATTAAAAGCTTCACTTAATTTAGAAAGAGTTCCCGGTTTGTCCATGCATACTGTGCTTAAAGAGATAGTGTAATCATTATTTGTGCTTTGATCATTTTTCCAGTCTACTTCTATAAAACGATCGGTTGAAATTTGATCTAAAGCCTTACAGATATTTCTATGGATAACAATTCCTCTTTTTTTACTCACATAAGCTTTAATATGATCTCCTGCAACTGGATAACAGCACTTTGCAAAATGAACCATTACATTATCAGCGCCTTCAATAACTAAAGGAGATTTAATAGATTCTTTTTCAGGCGCAATAGAGGTTTCTATTTGATCAGTAAAATCTAGGCTGTGGTTATCTTTGTTCTTTCGTAAAAAAGATATAATTTGTTTAAAAGATATTTTTCCAAAACCTAAATCTACTAAAAGATCTTCTTTTTTATTAAAGCCCTTAGATTTCATAAATTCTCTAAATAAGGGTTCTGATATAAGTTTTTTTTCAGAGATTTTAAAACGATGACAGCCTTTTTCGAAAATTTTTTGTCCTATTTCTAGAGATTTTTTTCTTTCTTCTATTTTAAAGAAACTTTTAATTTTAGAACGCGCTTTAGAAGTTATGCAGATTTTCAACCAGTCTTTAGAAGGTTTTGGTTTTTTTGCGCTGATGATCTCAACTTTGTCTCCATTTTGTAATTTGTAATCTAAAGGAACTTGACTTCCATTTACTTTAGCGCCAGCTGTTCTTTCTCCTACTTGAGTATGGATCGAGTATGCAAAATCAATAGGGGTAGAGCCATTTGGAAATTCTTTAATATCACCTGTAGGTGTGAATATATAGATTTCTGATTCAAAAAGATCTCTTTTTACATTTTCTAAAAATTCTTCTGAATTATCTGAATTTTGATGCCAATATACCAGCTCTTGAAGCCAATTAAATTTTGAAATACTATTGATACTTTTTAATTGGCTTTTTTTATTTTTTATTTTATATACCCAATGAGCGGCTATTCCTTGTTCAGCTGTTAGGTGCATATCTTGAGTTCGGATTTGGATCTCAACTTGCCGTCCCTCTGGCCCTAATACAGTAGTATGAAGACTTTGATAATTATTCCTTTTAGGCATGGCGATAAAATCTTTAAATCTTCCGGGAACAGGTTTCCACAAGGCATGAACTATACCAAGAGCCTCATAGCATTCATGAATTTCTTGTAAACATATTCTAAAGGCAATGAGATCATGAATTTGTTCAAAAGACACATTTTGGTGTATCATTTTTTTATGAATAGAATAGATATTTTTATATCTGCCAGTTACTTCACAATTCCATATACCATTAGTTTGTAAATTTTTTTTTAAAATTTGAATAACTTTTTCTTCATAAGTATTTTTATCTTTGTAAAACTCTTTCATTTTAGCTGAAAGATTATTAAAATTTTCAGGTTCAGAATATTTAAAAGACAGATCTTCCATTTCTGTTTTTATTTCATTCATTCCTAATCTACTGGCTAATGGAGTATAAACTTCTAAAGTTTCTTTAGAAATAGCTACTTGTCGCTCTTTTGTCATATGTTGAAGAGTTCTTAAATTATGTAGACGATCAGCTAATTTAACTAAAATGACACGAACATCTTTCCCCATAGCAACAATCATTTTCCTGATATTTTCACTTTGTTTTTCATAATTATTACGAAAGTTTATTTGAGAGATTTTTGTTACTCCGTCCAAAAGGAAAGTAACTTTAGGACCAAAATGTTTGTCCAATTCGAAAAGCACGATCCGTAGCCTGATTCTCAACGGCAGGATT
>JAPORL010000086.1 GCA_026712605.1 Pseudobdellovibrionaceae bacterium
ACTAAAGCGTCAAAAATCAATTTAGTTCCCCCGAGATTAAATTTTCTTATAACTTTAAAGTTATAATTTTCCTCTAAAATAAGAGATAGCATTTCGGCTAGTAAAATATTTTCTGTAAAAATTTTAGAGCTAACAACAATCTCTCTTATTTTAGAGTTAGACTCTGTATTATAAAAGGAACTGCCAATAAATTTATCATCAGGTGGACTAGATTCTAAGGTTTTTTCAAGTTCTTTTGCTTGTACTTCAGCTGTAAATTGAAAAGGCAAATTCAATAAAATAAAATAAGGGCTAAAAGAAGAGTAAGTAAAAAGCCGAAAATTATTATCCGAAGGACTTAAAAAGACTATAAAAAATATAAGAAATATTTTATTCATTTAAAAAATCCCTTACAAACTGATTAACAGCTTTATTTTTAAAATCTTTTTTTGTTCCCTCTTGAACAATAGAGCCTTTTCTCATTAAAACAATTTTATCTCCCATTTTAAAAGCAGAGCTTATATCATGAGTTACAATCAATATTGTCTTTTTAAGTTTTTGGTTAAGTTTAATAAATTCATTTATTAAATGCGAGCCTGTAATGGGATCTAAAGCCCCAAAAGGCTCATCCATAAGAAGTAAGGGAGGATCTTCCATCAAAGCTCTGGCAATTCCCACTCTTTGCTGTTCTCCCCCGCTAAGCTGTATAGGATAACGATTTTTATATTTGTGAGAATCCAAACCTACTAAATTCAAAAGCTCTGTTGTTCTTTCTAAAATAAAATCTTCTGATCTTTTTAAAACACGAGAGAGCAAAGATATATTTTCTGAAACAGTAAGATGAGGAAATAAACCTACTTTTTGAATCACATAGCCGATTTTTCTTCTCCACTCCACAGAGGAACAATCTTGGCTTTTAACACCATTCATTTCAATAAAGCCTTCATCTGGCTCAATCAAACGATTGATCATTTTTAAAGTGCTTGTTTTCCCACAGCCACTAGGCCCTATCAAGCAAGTGATTTCTGATCTTGGAATAAAAAGCTGTTGAATATCTACAGCTACAATCTGAGCTTGTTTGTATGTTTTTTTTAAATTTTTTAACTCAATCACTGATACTTAAAAATTATTAAACAGTATAAATTTTTTTATCTTTGTTTTTTAATTTAGTTTTAAAAGTTTTTATCAGCTTTTGTCAATTCCAGTAATTTCGTCATTCCCGCGAAAGCAAGAATCTCTTCAATGAGTGGATTTTAGACAAAATCAATCTACTAGATTGATTTTTAGATTCCTACTTGCGACTAGAACGACAGCTAAAAGAGTTTATAACCCTCCTACAGCACCCTCTCTTCTATTATCGCTGGCTCCTTCTAATTGAGCTTGTCTTTTAGTAACCGCAAAAATTTGAGCCATATAATTTTTAAACTCAATTTTATGACCCTTTAACTTTAGATTAACAATCTGCTCAGGACTAAAACTCTTATCCTCTAAAAATAATTTTCTAGGTAAAAATTGATGATGAATCCTCCTTGAAGAAATCGCTTGCTCTATATTCATTTTATTTATTAAGTATCTGTAAATTGTCTGCAAAACAGCAGTAATAATTTTCGGACCTCCAGCGCCCCCTATTGCCATTATAGTTTCTCCTTTTTGTTCTACAATAGTAGGTGTCATAGAGCTTAAAGGACGCTTACCCCCCTGAATAGAGTTATTTTTCCCTTGTATTAAGCCAAACATATTGGCTTGCCCCAGCTGAGTCGTAAAATCATCCATCTGATTGTTTAAAACAATACCATATTTAGGGCTAACAACATGAGAGCCATAAAAGCCATTAAGAGTTAGAGTCATAGATACAGCATTTCCTTTAGCATCCATTAAAGAGATATGAGTGGTTTCTTCAGACTCTTTAGGGATAGGTACTTTTAAAGCTCTTTTTAAAGAAATACTTTGACTGGCTGAACTTAAATTTTTATCTGATAACCATTTTTTTTGATTAAAATTTGAAAAGGCCGGATCTCCCATTAACATTCTAGGCAAAAAAGCTCTGGACATAATTTCTGCCAATAAATGAATTTCATCAAAACTATAGAGTTCTTTTTTATAGAGCTGTTTTTTATCTATCAATTTAAAAGCTCTCTCTAAAATCAAAGCACCTGAGCTGGGTAAAGGCATGCTATAAATTTTATAGCCTCTAAAATTAAAAGAAACAGGCTCTAACCATCTTACCCTATATTTTTTTAAATCTTCTAAGCTTAATATCCCTTTTTCTTTAACAACAGCTGAAACTATATCTTTTCCAATTTCCCCTTTGTAAAAAACATCAGTTTTCTTTGTTTGAATAAGCTTTAAAGCTTTAGCCAAGCCCGGCTGTTTAAATCGCTCATTGATTTTATAGGCTTTTCCATTTTTAAAAAAGATTTTTTTGCCAGCTGAGTTAAATTTGTTTTTTGATTTGTTTGTGATCTCTAGCCAATCTCCTGAAACAAAAAAACCTTCTTTTGCTAATAACAAAGCGGGAGCTATCACCTGAGACCAAGAAAGCTTTCCATATTTTTTATTTAACTCTCTCATCCCAGCTAAAAAACCAGGAACCCCTACACTAGCCCCGCCTTTAATAGAAGATAAGTTTGTTTTTTCAAAAAAATCAGCAGGCATTTGATGAGGAGCGGTTTCACGAAAATCCAAAGCTTTGATTTCTGATTTTACTTTAATTAAAGCAAAGCCTCCTGAGCCTAAAGAGACATAATAAGGATGAGTTACAGCTAAAGCAAAGGCTGAGGCGACAGCCATATCTACAAGATTGCCTCCTTGATTAAAAATTGTTTGAGCCACTATTGGAGAATGAGGAGAAGGACCTGAAACAATAAATTTTTTTGCCTTAAAAGAAGAAGAATAAGTAAAAAAAGATAAAAAACAAAAACTAAAAACAAAAAACAGACGATACATCAGTTTGAATAAACTTTAGGACTTAATTTTTGTCAATAGCTTAGTTTGTTAAAGAGCTGTTGATACAAAATTGATTTTAAATGTTTTATAAAACTTTGTAAATATCAGGTTTAAAAACTCAAACATGCGTTTTGCCACAAAGCGACCTTCAGTCGTTATGTGTTCAAACCTGAATTTATTTTAAA
>JAPORL010000150.1 GCA_026712605.1 Pseudobdellovibrionaceae bacterium
GAAAATAATTATGTTGAGCTTTTTTATGAAAATCAGCCTGCTTTTCTGAACCTAGATAAAACTTACATCTCTTCTCGGCTTCCGCTTTATTCAAATAAAGGAGTTTTTAAAGTTCGTTTTTCAACAGGAGTTTTATCTAGTGATTTAAAAACTCTACCTAAATTTTTGCTTTTAGTTTTTTCTCACAGTCAATACTAAAGCTAACAAAAGTAACAAAGATAAAAAAATTTCATTGATATAATATCCCCAACTCATAAATAAAGTTTTGGGAGGATTTTTATAATAAGGAACTTTATGCAGATGAAACTGAGCTTTATTTAATGGCATAGAAAGTTCTACTGTGCCATCAGCATGAGACACTCCAGAAAATCCTGTGTTGGTGCTACGAATTATGGGGCGTCTAATTTCAATAGCTCGCGCTAAACTCATTGTTAAGTGCTGATATGGCTCTTGCCAAGAGCCATACCAAGAATCATTTGTAACATTCACCAAAAAATGAGCAGATTTATTAGCTAATTCACGATTTAAGTCATCAAACAAAGCTTCATAACAAATTTGCAAACCAATTTTTTTAGCTTCAAGTTCTTGAACTTGAGTATGAGTTCCTGCTTTAAAGTTAGAGCCAAAATAAGGAAATATTTTTTTTAAAAAAGACCATTTATCTATAAGAGGAATATACTCTCCAAAAATAAGAAGTTTCATCTTATCATAAACTGGTTTTTTGATTCTTCCTTTTCTACTAAAAACAACTATAGAATTGCTATAATCATCAGCCTCTTGAGTTATAGCTCCTGTTATTAAGGGAATCTTCAAAGCTCTTACAAATCTAGAAAGACGAACTTCCCTGTTCCGTTTTTTATCAATCGTATAAGGGTAAGCCCCTTCAGGCCATAAAATAAAATCAACATCCTCTCTTTTTATTTTATCTTTTCTTAACTGTTTTATTGAACTGTAAGTCAGACTCCTTAAAATATAAAAAGACTTCTCTTTAAAACTTCTAAAGGGTTTAAAATCTTTTTCTTTTAAAGTTACATTATGTTGAGCTATTATTACATTTAAACTCGCAGAAGTTACTGGAAGCCTTTTTTTTAAAGAAAAGCCTAAAACATTTAAAAATATAAATAAAAAAATAGCTCCAGATAAAGCTTTAATTCCTACTTTATCTAAACGAAAAGAAGTAATATAACGAGCTGTATTTTGAATCTTACTTCCATTTAAAGATTGAGATGAAAATCTATGTAAATGATGATACACAATTAAAAACAAAAGATTAAAAATATAAAACAAAGTATTTAAAAAGCGAAAGCCCCAAAGCTCTGCCGTTTGCGCTCCCCATAAGCCTCCCCAAAACCAAGTATAACCCATATTCCAAGGAAAAAGCGTAGGGATAAGAGAATGTAAAACAGAAAAAATAAGAGGAAGTAAAATCAGTTTAGCAGGAGCTGAGTTTAAAGAGCTTTTTTTAGTTACAACAAACCAAAGCCAACCAGAAAGCGTAATGTAACTAGTAGCTATAGAACAAAATAGTAAAAGTAAAACAAAACTTACAAGCCAATTTATTCCACCAAAAAAATGGAAAGTATAGATTATCCAATTAAAGCCAATCAAAGCCATTATAAATTGAGTTATAAAGCAAGCAATAAGAACAGGTTTTAATGAGTTTTGTTTATAAATAAATAGCCATAAAGGAACTAAACAAAAAAATAAAAGAAAAAATGGAAAAGGAATAAAACTACAACCAAACAAAACACCAGATAAAATAGGAAGCTTATAAATTTTAAAAAAATCTCTAAACATTAGATAAAATTTCATCCATAATCTCCTCTATACCTACCTTCTCTGTATGAAAGTCGCTCACTGAAAATTGACTTAAAATTTGAATAACAATTTTTTTTATATCTTTTTCAGGAGAGCGTATTTTAAGCTGACTGCGATCTTGATTCCATTCACAATAAAACTTTTTTTCCCATTCTTTTGGAAAGTTTTTTACTTCCTCTTCAAAATTAAAAACCACAGTCTTTTCTTTCCGGAAACGGCTTTTAAAATCATTTATAGATCCTTCAAACTTTTTTTCTCCTTCTAAAATCAAAATAATTTTTTCACAAAGAGCCTCTACATCTGCCATATAATGAGAAGTTAAAACAATCAAAGGTTTTTTTTCTTGATAATAATCTTTTAAAAAAGCCCTTACATTTTTTTGAGCTACAATATCCAAACCAATTGTAGGTTCATCTAAAAAAATAACTTTAGGCTCATGGAGCAAGCAAGCCATTAACTCCATCTTCATTCTTTCCCCTAAAGACAGCTTTCTAACAGGAACATGAAACAATTTTTTAGTATTCAATCTTTCTCCTAATTCACTCACTCGCTGTTTAAAGGTTTTTTCTTCAATTTCATAATACCTTTGAAATAACAAAAAAGAATCCATAACAGGGATGTCCCACCATAATTGAGATTTTTGCCCCATAACTAAACTAATATTTTTTCTAAAAATTCTTTTTCTATGACCTGGAATCTCATTTAAAACTTTAAGTTCTCCTCGGCTAGGGATAATAATACCTGTGAACATCTTCATTAAGGTTGTTTTACCAGAGCCATTAGGTCCTAAAAGCCCTACTAAACCAGGATCATTTAATTCTAAATCAAAATCTTTAACAGCTGAGTTTATATAATGATCTCTTTTAACAAAAGATCGTAGAGTCCCTTTAAATCCCTGCCTTTTTGTATAAATTTTAAAATCTCTAGATAATTTTTTACATTGAATCATATTTGTTTTTTATGGCTTATTTATCAAAATTCGGCAAGTATTTATTAAATCTCAGCTTCAGATTTAAACCGAGTAGCGACTGAAAGTCGCTTTGTGGCAAACCGCATGTCTCAGTTTTTAAGTCTTATTTAGATATTTTTAAGTATCTTGATGAAAAGCTTGTAAGATACAAAGTTAAAAGCGAGTTCGGATTTGAACACATAGCGACTGAAAGTCGCTTTGTGGCAAACCGCATGTCTCAGTTTTTAAGTCTTATTTAGATATTTTTAAGTATCTTGATGAAAAGCTTGTAAGATACAAAGTTAAAAGCGAGTTCGGATTTGAACACATAGCGAC
>JAPORL010000069.1 GCA_026712605.1 Pseudobdellovibrionaceae bacterium
GGATTTTAGCGGGAAAAGTTTAGAAGATACTTAAGAAGAACTAAAACAAACGGGTTTAAAACTAGGCTTATTGATTGAATCCTAAAGTTCTATAAATTCTATTGATAAACTGACTTGTTTTGTTGGATATCCAACTTCCATTTCGTACCACTCTGACTAGATTGCCTACTTTATCAAAAACCAACCACTCTCCATCTAGTAACACTTTGAATCCCTCGTTAAAAGGGAAAGCGTAATTATATTTAGGCGCTATGACAAAATTGCCTTCTAGGTTCATAACCCCCCACCAATCTCCTACTTTCACTCCAATGAATTCTCCGTTCAAAGAGGAAATGGCATTAAGTTTAGGCTCTATGATATACTTGCCTTTTAGGTTCATAACCCCCCACCAATCTCCTACTTTCACTCCAATTTTTCCTTCTCTAAAAAAGGAAATGTCCGCAAATTTATTCTCTGTAATATAATTGCCTTCTAGATCCATAAGCCTCCACTTTCCATCTTTTTTCACTGCAAATCCTTCTTCCAAATATTTAATATAATCAAAAGGCCCTATGATAAATTTATCTTCTCGGTTGATAACTGCATAATTTCCATTATCTAGTAACACTATGGCTTTTCCTCTTTTAAAAGGGGAAATTTCCCTATATTTAAAATTTATGACGAGCTCGCCTTTTAGATTTCTAACCCCCCACTTTCCTTTTTTTTCTACTGCGACTAATCCCTCGCTAACAATGGATCTGTGTTCAACAGACTCTGCTTTTTTATTAAAACCTCCCGTCTTTCCATTTGGTTTCAATTTAGTTTCTTCTTTGACACCAAACATATCTTCACATTTAACAAATTTTCCAATGGCTCCTGCTCTTTTTACACTCAATAGGAAAAAAGCTAAACTTACTATTAAAAAGGATTTATATATTTTCATCTTTAATCTTAATTAATTAAATACTTTCAATTATTCAATTAAAATATATCTAATGAAATTTTTTCACACAAAAATGAATTTTTTTCACACTAACTTTTAAAATTTAATCAAAAGAACTCTTAAATTTAAAAAATATTTACAGGATAACCGCAAGCCTCTAATTAATTTGAGAAGAATTTTGATAGGATGCGTTATGAGATTGAATTTGACCGATTTCTTGATATATACCCTCTCTTAATTTTATTATAGCTAATTTAAAACTGGAAATGGGAATTATAACTGTGGGACAAATTGGCATGATTTGTAAAAACAGAAATTCATTTTTAAAAAATTTCAAATCAAGCTTATTGATTGAATCCTAAAATTTTGAAAATTCTATTGACAATTTTTCTTGTTTTATTCTCACTACCATTTGATTTCCTTTGGACACGATTGCCTGTTTTATCAATAAACAACCACTCTCCATCTAATAAGGCTCTAACTTCTCCGTTTCTAAAAAAGCCAACAGCATCAAATTGACATCTTATGATCTTCTTGCCTTCTTTATTAATAAAGCCCCACTTGTCATCTTCTTTCACTGCGGCAAAGCCTTCACTAAAAAATCCAACTTCTTCATATTGAGGTCTTATGACTTTCTTGCCTTCCCTATTAATAAAACCCCACTCATCACCTTCTTTTACTTCGGCAAAATTTTCACTAAAAAATCCAACTTCTTCATATTCAGGTTTTATGACAATCTCGCTTTCTATGTTGGAAAAACCCCACTTATCACCTAATTTAATTGAAGCTAATCCTTCCCTCTCTCTAAAAAAGAAACCGATAAGAGCTTTTTCTATCTCTGTTGAAGTAAAGACATTTTGACAAGTCATTTTGTCACTGGCTTTCGCTATTTTTAAACCTAAACCTAAAAGAGCTAAACTAACTATTAAAAAAGCTTTATAGCTTTTCATATCTGCTCTTAAATAACAAAATACTATGAAGTATTCAATTCAAACATATTTTAGTGAAATTTTTTCACACAAAAATGAAATTTTTTCACAATAATTTTTAAAATTTAATCAAATGAGATTTGAAAAAAGTTGACAAATACAGAAAGCTTGATATTCTACAGACCATTAATATTAAAAAAAGGAGTAATTTATGTTTTTAAGATTTTTTATTTTATTATTGTCACTTGGTTTTATTACAGCTTGTGGTATGTCTGGCTCTGAAGAAGGAATGGACACGGACACACAAATGGAAATGGAACCACAAGATAAAACAACAACGGAACAAGTAGAAGTAGCAAAAAAGACAGTAGAATGTAAGTGTAATTTAAGCGATAAACCGCAGACTGTAACAGGTAAAGGTGATACTAGAGAAGAAGCAATGTCCGCCGCAAAAAAAGACTGTCCAAATACAGGAGTTAAATCAAATTTAGAGAATTGCATAACCTATTACAATAAGCAATAAGCAACTGATGAAAAAACAATTAAAAGCTGACTTAGTGTTATCTGAAGGCTTAAGCTTTTAATAAGCTTCAAATCTTTTGTAAATAATCTAGAAGTTTTAAAATTAAATCCGATAAGATTTGAAAAAAGTTGACATCTAAAGGAATATTGATAGTCTATATGCCACTAATATTTAAAAAAGGAGTAATTTATGTTTTTAAGATTTTTTATTTTATTATTGTCGTTTGGTTTTATTACAGCTTGTGGTATGTCTGGCTCTGAAGAAGAAATGGAAATGGAAATAACGGAAACACAAGATGAAACAGCAACAACAGTAGTTGTAGAATGTAAGTGTGAAAGAGACGATAGCCCACCAACTGTAAAGGGTGAAGGTGATACTAGGAGAGACGCAATATTTGCCGCAAAAGAAAAATGTAGTGTTTCAAATCCTAATCCTAGAGCTGTTAAAGTATCTAAATTAGGTGAATGTAAGATATTGCTGTGAAAGATATAAATCTTTATGATAAATTAAAATATCACGCAGGCAGACTTGGGACTAAATTAAACAATGAAATAAAAGACTCTGTAAATAAATGACTGTTAAATAAGCTATAAGTTTTAAAATTAAATCCCATAAGATTTGAAAAAAGTTGACATCTACAGAAAGCTTGATATTCTACAGACCATTAATATTAAAAAAGGAGTAATTTATGTTTTTAAGATTTTTTATTTTATTATTGTCGTTTG
>JAPORL010000093.1 GCA_026712605.1 Pseudobdellovibrionaceae bacterium
TTTTCCAGAAGAAGTTTTAAATAATGAATTAAATTTAACGTTTAAGTAAGTATTAAGCTAGCTAGTATGTGTAAGTGTTTTTTAGACCAGTGATGATAAGCTCTTTTCATAACAGATCAAATACTCTCAAGCTCCTTTGTAGAGGCTGAAGTTATAGGACAAACATAAAGCTCTTTAGAGTGGTTTACTTTAGAATGTTAAAAAAGCCTATAAAGCCTTTTTTATATTACTGTATTTTTTAACTAGACAGTAATAAGCTTATATAATAGAAGAGGCTTTATATGAAATTAGGAGTTGTGGGAGCTACAGGTCTTGTAGGTCAGAAATTTTTACAGTTGTTAGAAAAAGAGAAAAGTTTTCAAATAGAAGAGTTAAAACTATTTTCTAGAAGCCCTAAGTTTTGTTCTTTTTTAAACAAAAAAATTGAAACTCAGCCTTTAGCTAAAAATACTTTTGAAGGCTTGGATATATGTTTTTTCTCAGCGGGTCAAGATGTGAGTCTTGAATGGGCTCCACAGGCTGTAAAGCAAGGTGCAATTGTTATTGATAATTCTTCTGCCTTTCGCTTTGATCCTGATAAACTTTTAATTGTTCCTGAAGTGAATTCTCACCTATTAAATTACAAAGCTCAAATTATTTCAAATCCCAATTGCTCTACTATCCAGTTAGTAGTGGCTCTTCAAGCCTTAGAAAAAGCTTTTGGCTTAGAGTCTGTTCATGTTGTGAGTTTACAGTCTATAAGCGGAGCGGGAGCAGGGGCTTTAAAGCATTTAAAGGAGGAGAGCCTATCTATTTTAAAAGAAGAAAAATCTTATAAACAACATGAGATAGATTATGCTTTTAACTGTGTTCCTTTTATTGGAAGTTTAAATGCAGAAGGCTTTTGTTCAGAAGAAGTAAAAATTATGACAGAAAGTAAGAAAATATTAGAACTCCCTCAGTTAAAAATTTCAGCTTTTACTGTTCGTGTTCCTTGTTTAAACTCTCACTCTGAAGCTGTTCGCTTTTCTATAAAAAAACAAGCAAATAAAGATGAGCTTTTATCGGCTCTTTCTTCTTATGTTGATACTTCTGAGCTTTTTCCTCATGCTAGGGGAGCCGATCAAGAAAAACAAATTTTTGTTGGTCGTGTTCATAAAGATCCCAGTCTGGAAAACTCATGGTGGATGTGGCTGGTTGCAGATAATCTTTTAAAAGGCGCTAGCTGGAATGGACTTCAAATTGCTCAAGAGCTTGTGAAAATTAAAAAATGATTAATAGGAGTGTTGTATTATTAAAAATAAATTACATGGAAAGCTTAACAAAATAAAATGAATAGAGCTTTCCGATTTTAAGTAAGGCATTGTTTTATGAAGATTCGTCTTCTTTTATCTTATAAAGGAACTCATTTTTTTGGTTGGCAAAAACAGAGTCGTCAAAGGACAGTTCAAGGAGAAATAGAAAAAATCTTATTTCAGCTTTTTAAAAGAAAAATAAGCCTTGTTGGATCTGGGAGAACAGATGCGGGAGCTCATGCTTTAGGTCAGACTGCGCATTTTGAATTAGAAGAGGGTTTAAAAAACATAGATTTAAAAAAAGCGCTTAATTCTCTTTTGCCATTTGATATTTCTGTTTTGGATTGTTGGAAGGCGCCTTTAGAGTTTCATGCGAGATTTAGCGCAAAAAAGAAAAGTTATCGTTATTTTATTTTTACTGGAGATAGCCCTCCTGCCTTATTTCGTGATTTAGTTTGGTGGAAAAAGGGAGATTTAGACTTAGAAAAACTCAATAAAATGTCTCAAGAGCTCATAGGGACTAAAGATTTTAAGAGCTTTCAAAGTGC
Organism: Pseudobdellovibrionaceae bacterium; assembly: GCA_026712605.1. Classification (GTDB taxonomy): domain Bacteria; phylum Bdellovibrionota; class Bdellovibrionia; order Bdellovibrionales; family UBA1609; genus JACOND01. The sequence continues at coordinate 1,823 of JAPORL010000093.1, forward strand.
AGGTTCAGATGTGAAAAACACGGTGCGGACAATTTATGAATCTCGCTGGATAAAAATGTCAAACTCCCTTTATTGTTATAAAATTACAGGCTCTGGTTTTTTAAAACAGATGGTAAGAAATTTAGTGGGGACTTATATAGGTCTTTTAAAAGAAAAAAGAGCCAATCAAAAATTAAAACAAATTTTAAAGGCTTTAGATAGAAGGAAAGCTTTAAGTCTTGTCCCCAGCCAAGGTCTCTATTTAAAAAAGGTCTTTTATTCTTCATCACTTGACAAAATTTGTTATAAAATATAAAAATCTACTTCTTAAAGCAGGAATTTATGTTAAAAACTTGGGTAAAAAAAGTAAAAGAAGTCCAAAGAGATTGGAAAATTATAGACGCTAAAGATCAAGCTTTAGGGCGTTTAGCTAGCCATGTGGCTAATTTGTTAATAGGAAAAAGCAAAGCAGACTATACTCCTCATGTTATGGGAGGAGATTTTGTGATTGTTATTAACTCCAATCAAGTGAAATTAACTGGTAAAAAATGGTCTCAAAAAAAATATTATACAAAATCTCGTTTTGTAGGCTCTTTAAAAGAAAAATTAGCTAAAGATCTCTCTTCTGAAGAATTGATTAGACATGCTGTTGGAGGGATGTTGCCCAAAAATACTCATAGACCTAGAGCCTTAAAACGATTGAAGATATTTAAAGATTCTAGCCATAACTACGAAGATAAAAAACCAACAGCATTTACTATTTAATGAGGTTTTAACATGTCAAAAAAAGATTATTTTTATGGAACAGGAAGAAGGAAAACCAGCTCGGCTCGTGTTTTTTTAAAGACGGGAACAGGTTTATTTCACATAAAGAGTTTTAAAAAACAAGATGATGAATCAAAAAATAAGAAAAAAGCTATTGATGTAAAAAAATATTTTATAAAGCCAGAACAAATCAAAACTGTTTTTGATCCTTTTCAAGTTTTAAATTTGAAAAAATCTTTTGATGTCCTTGTAACAGTAAAAGGGGGAGGTTTTACAGGTCAGGCAGAAGCTATCCGTCATGGTGTAACTAGAGCTTTACTGAAAGTGTCTGCAGAATATCGTCCTACTTTAAAGAAAAGCGGTTTTTTAACTAGAGATCCAAGAATGGTTGAACGCAAAAAATATGGTCATCACAAAGCTAGAAAAAGCACTCAATTTTCTAAACGATAAGTCTTCTAAATATTTTTTAAACTTTATGTGAAAAGCTTGTAAGATACAAAGCTAAAAACTTTGGACATGCGTTTTGCCACAA
>JAPORL010000164.1 GCA_026712605.1 Pseudobdellovibrionaceae bacterium
CCATAAATATGAAAATCTCCGAAAAATATTTAATACCGCATTTTTTGCTTTTATATGCATCATATTTATATTTATCGCTCCTATGGGCGTTAATCTTATGGGAGAAAGGACTGTAGGACGAGTAGGAAATGACTTTATACCAATAAGAGAATTAAGAAATTTAGAAGAAAATTTAAGAAATCGTTATAAAAACCGCCTAGAGCAAGCCGATGAAGAAACGGCTTTAAAAATTCAAAACCAAATTCAATCTATGGCCCTAGAGAAACTAGTCACTGACTACATTATAAATTATGCTCTGCGAAAAGAAGGTCTATTTATAACCGATCAAGAACTCTTTAAAAGCCTTACAAGTATTCCTATTTTTCAAGAAGAGGGACGATTCTTGAAGTCCAGATATAAAGGCTTTTTAAAAAGCCAAAACTTAAATGCCTCTCGTTTTGAAGAAAGCATCCGCAGAAGCCAGCTCGTATTAAATTGGCAAAGTGCTTTCAGCCAAGCCATTTTGTCTAATAAGCTGGAAAAAGAAAAAAATATGGCTAGGTACCAATATAAAATAAATATTCGTTATGCTGAACTTAATGCTGGAAAAGTAGCAGAAGAAGAACTGGAACCTTTTGTAAAATCCCAAAACAAAAAAGAAATTAATAATTTTTTAAAACAAGCTCAAGTTTCATGGAAAAAAACAGGATTATTTTCTATATTACTGCCTTTAGGAGTCTCCATTGCCCAAAGTGAATCCTTCATGGATGCTATCATTAATCAGCTTCCTAAAACAGGATTAATTTCTAAATTAATTAGAGATGACAACAAAGTTTATGTTATTGAAATTTTATCTTTTTCAAAAGATAAGCTCAGTTCGGCAGATAAAAAACTGGAGAGCTTAATCAGTCAAAATTTTGATAAATCTAACCGTCTTTTCAACTCTTGGCTTAACTTACAAAAAGAGCATATAGAAATAGAAATTAAACCTGATCTGTTGTAATAATCTGCTGATTAAATAGGCTTACAAAATTTATTGAAATCTAAGTTGAGGACATACATAAGAAATTTCTTCTTGAAAATCCATTTGTTCCCTATAACTTAAGTGAGGAAGTCTTACATTCCATAATCTATCCCCACTATCAAAAACAGCCTTACTGGAAGCCAAGACATTTTTGACAAAATTTCCAACTTCTTGTCTCCTTCTGTAAGATCCGCTCTGGTAATTGCGGGTAATGTCATTTCCAAATAACTCCATAGCTAAAAGGCTATCTAAACCTCCACCTTCTATGATTTGATTCCTACCCTTACATCTTAACTGATAGGAATCATCAGGAGAGCAAGTTTTTGAAACTGATTTTTTTATTGTTTCAACTCGCGCTTTCAAACTAGCTTTTGAAAGTGACTCTCCTCCATTATGTGACCAATAGTTAAACATGATCTCAATATCTTCTTGATGTTCAAATATAGGTACCTTTTTTACTTGGAGTCCTTTTGAGTCATCAATTTGCGTATATAAATTATACAACTCAATATCATCCCAGATTAACCAATTAATCGGTTTTCCATCTTTTGTAAATCCTTCAATATGCAATAGTTCATTAAGCCTAATAGGAAGCTTATATTTTTTTCTTATATCTTCGGGAAACTGACTTAAATTTATATACTCTGATTGAGATTTAAAAGTTTCTTCCATTAGTCTATGATTTTTTTCAAAACCATATATAGTATAAAATAGACAGGTATAGGGATCTGAGGTTGTTTTACAAGTTATAAAGTTCATATCTTGAAAAGTTTTTTCTCTTAAATCAGGACAGCGCTGGATAACTTCTCTGTAAAGCGGTTCCCATCTTTTTATTCCTTGGTTAATACCTCTTACATATATAGTAGTAAGCTGTCCTAAACACCGAGCTCCTGTGTCGCTTTTAATGTTTAATAGTCCTCTTGACTCATGATTAATGAGATGGAAGGTTTCTATTTTTCTTACTAAGTCATAATTAAAGCATTTTGTTACATCTTTCCATGCCTTATATATTGTATCAATATAGTCTTTATTAATACAAAGCTTCTTGTATGGTGTAAATTCAGAATTGCCTTTTGAATCACAATGCACATATTGCTCAGCCTTAAAAAGCCTTGATCCATTAAGAGCCATAGCTAAAAAACATTGCCTGGGAATTTCAGGGACAATAAGACTGTAAAGGTCATTCTGACTGGAAGAATTATCTTCACAATATTCACAATAACCGGCTTCTGTTATAGATGGATCATGTATAAAAGGCCAAGACAGATCAAATGTCCTGTTGAATTGATCATCTGAGCATGTTCTATCATAAGGAAGAGTATTCATTGATGAGACAAGAGGAATATAAATCAAAGAAAAAAGCACAAACCAGCTAAGCTTTTTCTTACAAAAAAGCTTTAAATTACCATTTTTTTTATAAGCTTTTAAAGTCATTTTACACACCTTATAGCTTTAGCTATAATTTTTGCCCACTCATGAGAATAATTTTCTATTTCAATTTCATCAGGTATCTGGTAAAGAGAACGGTAAGAAAGAATAAACGAATCTAAATCTATATAAATACCTTCACTTATTTCTTCTAGAACATAACTTATATCAGAAAACAAAAGTTTAATTCCATAATCCAAATTATGATCCTTTAAACTTATCTCTAGAAATTTATAAAAATTATTCATTGTTTCATGAAAAAAATCTTTTTTATTTTTTATTGTGTCATCACATGTTTTCATTATATTTTTTAAATGCTCTTTAAACTCTTTTTCTAACTCATATCTGGTTTTTTTTGGCTTATAATAGCCTTCTGGAAAAGCATCCTCTTTAGCTAATAATCTTTTTTTAACTTTAGGATTTATTATATTTTTAGCTTGAACTTCGGGTCCTAAATTTTTAGACTTTATTTCAGAATTATGTTTTTTTATAGACAAACAACTAGAAAAAGCAAGCAGAAAAACCAAAACTAAAATGGAGCGAAAGCGCATTTTCTTTATATATAAGAATTTGTTTGAATTAACAAATAGTTTAAATAAAATTTGATTTAAAATTTTTATTACCATAAATCACTTCCTTTGAGTTTTATTGTCCATATAT
>JAPORL010000090.1 GCA_026712605.1 Pseudobdellovibrionaceae bacterium
CACCCTCATTGAATTGCAGGGTAGGGCCGGGGATACTCCCGTTGACAGTAACTCGTTTGAGTGGCTTTCCAGTGATATAAACCTGCTCTTTGGCAATGACCAAAGAATACTCCCGCGTCTCGGCAAAGCACGGCAAAGCAACGAGCAACCCCGCTATTACCAATATATTCAATATGTGTTTAACCATAATCCAACCTCCGTTTAGTTGTCGGTAACATTATCAGAGGGGGAGATCATCGAAAGAATGACCATGCTTTTTGATTATATACTATTTTTTAGCGACTATGCCATGTGTACGATGCTACACACATATAGTATAATTGCCATAATTAATAAGTATTTAAGGTATAGGAATAGCTGAAAATAAAGGAAGGAAACCATGAAACTATTTATGAGTTATAGTCATTTAGATGAATCTTATATTGAGAAATTTAAATCCCATACTGCCCCTCTTGAGCGTGAAGGTGTAATATCAGAATGGTGTGATAGAAAAATAATTCCAGGTGAGAACCTATCTGAGGAAATTAAAAATAATCTCCAAACCAGCGATATTATTTGTTTATTTATATCTTCACACTTTTTAGCATCAGACGAATGCGATTCGGAAACAAAAATTGCATTAGAGTTGCAACAGAAAAAGAATATTGCTGTTATCCCAATCATTCTATCTTCCTGTGGATGGAAAGATAGTAGTGTTTCGCATTTATTAGTATTACCTCGCGATGGAAAACCAGTTAATGAGTTTGCCCCTCGTGATAAAGCGTGGAAAGATGTTTATGAAGGTTTAAAAAAAGTTATTGAAAATGAAAAAAAAATTAGGTCACTAAGCGTTAAGGAGCACTTTCAAAACTGGCTACAGAGTGCAGAGCTATTAACACAAGCACATTTCGCAAAAGACAAAATTCGTTTAGATGATATTTTTACTCCACCAAAGTTGTTAAAGAATGGAGAAAATTCTGACGATGATGAAAGTATTAATTTTAACGAGTTACTGGAAGATTTTTCTTTATATTCACCAGTGTCAATTATTGGGGAGGAACAATCGGGGAAAACCACTCTGTGCAAAAAAATATTTATAGAACTGAAAAAGAGGCATTTTATTCCTGTTTATATTCAAGATAAAGAAGGATCATTAGCAGGCAAAATTGAAAATAGGATATATAAGGCTCTTCAGGAGCAGTATGATTCAATAGGTCCTTCTGATTTAGACAAAAAAAAGATAATTCCAATTATTGATGATTTTCATCTTGCTAAAAATAAAGAAAAGCACATTGCTGATTTATCTGATTACACCCATAAAATTATCATCATAGACGATATTTTTTCTTTAAACGTGAAAGATAGAGATCTTACTATGGATTTCACATTTTTTAAGATTACAGAATTTAGTCCCTCATTAAGAAATGAACTAATTGAAAAATGGTTGAGTCTAGAAGAAAACAGTGCTAACCGTGGAACAAACAATGCGTATTCAAATATCGATAAAATGACGGAGTGGGTAGACACTAGTTTAGGGAAAGTAATAAGTGGTGGAATAATGCCTTCATATCCTTTTTTTGTTTTGTCTCTTATCGTTGCTTATGAACCTTCTCAACCATTACAGAAAGAAATTACATCTCAAGGTTATTGTTATGAAGCATTAATATATTTTTATTTAATGAAGCAAAAGGTCACAGAGGATATGGATACTTACATTAATTTTTTGACCGAAATTGCTTTCTATTTCTTTAATGAAAATAAAGAAGAACTATCAGAGGACGATCTTTTTCTTTTTATAGATTCAGTTTATTCAAAGCAGTTTAATCTAGTAATAAGAAAAGAAGCCTTACTAAAAAATCTACATCAATCAGCAATTTTTTCATGTGACAATCTTGGTAATTATTCTTTTTCTTACAAATATATATATTATTTTTTTGTGGCTAAGTATCTAGTGGAAAATATGAAAAAATGTGAAGACAAAATAGATAGTATTATTGAAAAGTTATATAAAAATGACAATGCTTATATTGCTATTTTTATATCTCACCACTCTAAAGATTCTCTTATCATAAAAAAATTAACTGAAAATGCTGATAGTATTTTCAGCGATAATGAGCCAGCTTCTTTAGATAAAGAAGAACTTGAGTTTTTCGATAAAAATATTAGATATATTATAAAAGCAGCTTTACCTAATTTAAGTTCGGAGGAAGCAAGGAAAAAAAATCTAGAGTCACAAGATACCATAGAGGACAATAAAAATGATAGCAGCTATAGCAATGAGGTAAGTGAAAGATTCTCAAATGATTTGAGAAGATCTATTAGAACTCTAGAAGTTATGGGATGTATTATCAAAAACCGCCATGGTTCTCTAGAGCGAGTACACTTAAAAGATATTTTTCAGAAAGCAATGGACATTAATCTAAGGTTTCTAAAATTTATTCTTTATGAAGTAAAGGATGAGAGGTGTCAGGCAATGCTAATACATTTCATCTCTAGAAGGTTAGAGAGGGTCACAGGTAAAGAAAATTTAAAGCAGGAAGCGAATGTTATTTTCTGGAATTTAATCTTCTCAATTACTCATGTATCTCTTGCGAGAATAGTACATTCTCTAGGGTCAGATAAGCTTATGCCCATTGTTGCGGAAGTGTGTAAGGAAAGAGGTACTCCAGCTTCGCATATAATAAAACAAGGAGTGCTGATGTGGTACAAAAAAAGATTAAATATAGCTGATATTAGTCAATTACTAGATAATAATACTTTCTCTGATGTTGCAAAACGTATCCTCAAATTTCAAGTTGTTAGTCATTGCATAATGCATGAAGTACATTATAAAGAACAACAAAAAATTGAGAGGAAGCTAGGGATAAGACGCTTGCCTCAAAAACTGCACTATAGCAAGCGATAAAAATTTTGATTATTAGACAACACAGGAAATCGCATATTTGTCATAGCCTAGTTTTTGAGGTGATGTCAGTATGCCGGGAAAAACAATAAAATATGAATTTATAAGGAGTCAGTATGGATGAACCAAAATCACTAGATAGTCTGTTTA
>JAPORL010000113.1:0-2615 GCA_026712605.1 Pseudobdellovibrionaceae bacterium
CTTTTTGATTTTAACACCAAAAGCAGAAATGATAGTTCTTAAAGCCTCAATAGTTTTGCCCTTTTTTCCTATTACTCGCCCCATATCAGCTTTAGAAACACGAACTTCAAAAACAAGAGTTCTTTCCCCTTGATTTTCCCGAACCTCTACTTGATCGGATTCAGAAACTAATCTTTTAATTAGATTTTCTATAACTTGTTTTAATTCCAAACTTCACCTCAACTTTGAAAATAAATTTTTTACTCTTAAACTAGGCTTTGCTCCCTTTTTAATCCAATCTTGATATTTATCCTTATTTATAAAAGCCTGTTTATTTTTTGAAAAAGGGTCAAAATGACCAATAAGCTCAATAAAACGCCCTTTGAGAGGTTTTCTAGAATCTGCAACAGCCACACGATATTTTGCTTTATGTTTATATCCTGTTCTCGCTAATCTAATAACAATCATTTTTCAACCTTTTGCTATTTCTTATACATTTTTAAATATTTTTTCAAGAAAAAAATCAAGCTTTTAGCTTTATTTAATTTTTTTGGAATTCTAAACATAACTTTCCATAAAAGATTGAATCTATTTTATCTCTTTTAAAGGCAATAAAAAAGCTAGAAAGCTCTTTGAAAACTTCCCTTAAAGGCCATTAGATAAGCTATTATATAACTAATAAAAAGACTTGAAAAAACAATTAAAAAGGCCTGACTAATGGGGACATCAGAAACACCTAAAAAACTATATCGGATTCCATTTACAAAATAAAGTAAAGGGTTAATAACAGATACTTTTTGCCAAAAAGGAGATAAAGTATCTAAATCAAAAAATACTCCTCCTAAATAAATAAGGGGCAAAATAATAAAACTGCTAATTGCACCTATATGATCAAAAGTTTTAGACCAAATGCCAACTGAAAAACCCAAAGTCGAAAAAACCAAACCTCCCAAACTTAAAAAACCAATTAAACTCAAAATACTATGTAAAGGCAAAAAACTCCCTTCAAACAAAAAATGAAACAATTGTCCTATTACTAAAGTAAAACCGCTTACAATTAAGCCTCTCAATAGGCCAGAAAAAGCAATAGCAAAAATGATCTGCTGAACATTTAAAGCTGTGCTTTTTATGTCAATGATTTCTCCTGTGATTTTCATAGAAAAAATAGAGCTAGAGCCATTTTGAAAAGATTGATTGATAAGAGACATCGCAACAAGACCTGGTATAATAAACTCTAAATAAGAAAATTGATTACTTATTGTAACTATTCTGCCTAAACTAACACCAAAAATAATTAAATAAAGAGTTTGACTTATCAAAGGAGCAAAGATCGTTTGCACCTTAACTTTAAAAACACGGCTAACATCTCTATAGAAAAAAAACAAAAAAGGTGTTATTAAAAGATCTTTTTTAGGCACTGATTCCCTCTGTTACACTGTTAAAAACATCCTCTAAAGATCCTTCTTTTACTTTTAAGTCTTGGATTTCATTCATATCCAAATTGAGATCCTTTAAAAGCTGAACTATTGTTAAAGAATAAGGAAGTAAAAAGACTTCATAATTATCTTCATTTTGTCCTGAATGATGTTTATTTTTATTAATAGAAAGCCCTTTTTTTAACTTTATTAAAACTTTCCTTGTTGTCAAATGAGAGATGAGCTTATTAGTTTTACCTATCTGCCTAATTTTTCCCTTATGGATAAAAGCTACTCTATCACAAAGCTTTTCGGCCTCTTCCAAATAATGGGTAGTAAATAAAATAGAGGTTTCTTCCTTAAGCTCTTTTATAAACTCCCAAAGACTAGCTCTCAACTGAATATCAACTCCCGCAGTGGGCTCATCTAAAAGTAAGAGTTTAGGAGAATGCACAAGAGCTTTTACAATTAACAAGCGTCTCTTCATCCCTCCACTTAAAGTTCTTACTTTACTATTTCTTTGCTCCCAAAGATCCATTCTTTTTAACAAATAATCAATTCGCTCACTGTCTGGCCAAACTCCACAAAAACCTGAGTAAAATTTAATAACTTCTCTGACACTGAAATAACCATGTATAATAATATCTTGTGGCATAAAACCTACCAAAGATTTTGTAATTGAAGCTTGTTTTTGCACATCATAGCCACAGACATAAATCTGCCCTGAGTTTATTTTTTCTAAAGTCATAACTGTAGAAATAAGACTTGTTTTTCCGGCTCCATTAGGACCCAATAGACCAAAAATTTCTCCTTTATGAATATCAAAAGAAACATCATTTACGGCTTTTAAAGAGCCATAAGATTTTACTAAATTTTTAATCTCTAAAACTTTCATTTGAGATGTTTTTACGAGACAAAAAAACTTTTGGCAAGAAAATAGAATAACACTTAAAAAGAATTATCTTTCTAACAAAGGGCTGGATTCCCCTATTAGAGATACTTAATTTACAATTTTAATTTTCAACACAAGACCATCCTTTTGCCTTCTGATCTTCTATTATTTTTATTAATTCTTTTTCGCAAAAATCGTTTTCCCAATGAGCGTAATGTAAAACCTGAGATACACCTTTAGACTCACTAGAAAGCTCACAAACCCTTTCTCTTTCTTTATCGCTTCCTTCATCATCAATAGTAGTTGGATTATTATTGATTGAATAACTA
>JAPORL010000113.1:2625-3025 GCA_026712605.1 Pseudobdellovibrionaceae bacterium
CGTTCATTTATGACTTTTGTTAACCCTTTTTGACAAGCATCTTTTGTCCAATGAGCGTACTTTAAAACCGTCACTGTGCCTGCATTTTTATTATCACTAAAAAGCTCACAAATCCTCCGTCTTTCTACCTCTGTTCCTTCATCATCAATAGTAGTTTGACTGTAATCTATATAATACTTAATCTCATCTGATCCTTGCTTACAAGTCCAAGACGACTCCTCTAATAACATCTGATCCGCTTCAATATTTACAAAAGTGGGTTGTCCTCGATCTAAAGATGACCTGTTCTCTATATCTCCGTTTTTTTGAGTATAGGTTTGTTCATCGCTTTTATCATCTTCTTGCATCATTTGTCCACAAGATACTAAAAACAAAAAACTTCCTAAAAAAATAATAAAAT
>JAPORL010000137.1 GCA_026712605.1 Pseudobdellovibrionaceae bacterium
CTGACGGATAAAACAAAAAAATCTGTTTTTATAGTAGCTATCGTATCGCTTATTGTTTTCCTTTCCTTAAAAAATATTTCTCCTTTTTCAAATCTACAAAGCTCTTTTACTCTGTTTTTTATATCTGGATTTCTGGGGTTTTTTGCTAGTGTTCTTCCGGGACTTTCCGGATCTATTGTTCTATTGATTATAGGTACCTACCCACTCATTTTAAAAGCTGTAACAGAGAAACAGGTAGACTATTTGATGGTATTCCTCATAGGTGGTGTTATCGGTTTTAGTTGTGCCTTTTATCTCATTCGTTTTTTCTTAAAAAATAAAAAAAACTTGTTTTTTTGTATCACCCTTGGCCTAATAATAGGTAGTCTCCCGGAAATGATTTCATTGAAAAAAGAACACATTTTAAGTATAAATACTTTAATTATCAATATAAGTATTTTTAGTCTGATAGGAGTCGCTTTGTTTATTCTAGTGGAAAATTTGTTTTTTTGGAAAAAAATAAAAAAACTATACTCCATTTTGTGATATAATGTAAAAACCCTGATCTTCTACGAAAATAAGGTTTCATCTTGAACCGCATAAAAAAAGACTATGATATATTTAATGTTGTAACCAGGACCTAAAAAGAGAAATTATTAAGAATAAAAATGAAAAAAGTTATTATACCAATCATCTTTTATATTTTTTGTTTTTCTGAATTGACATTATCTAAACCAAAATCTCAAAATAAAATGCTTTCCAATATAATGCAAGTGGCCTACGGGAAATCATCTGTTAATACAAAATTAGAGGTAAAAGAAATGAATAAAAAACCAACTACTTCAAGCAAAGATCAGAAAAAAATAAAACAAGACAAGAACGAAAAAATTTCAGAAAATAATAAACCAACACCTAATATAGAAATAGCCACTTTTGCTGGTGGCTGTTTTTGGTGTGTGGAGGCTGTTTTTGAAAAAGTAAAAGGAGTAAAGAAAGTAATATCTGGCTTTGCAGGAGGACAAAAAAAACACCCTTCATATAAAGAGGTCTCTCGTGGCCAAACCAATCATGTGGAAGCTATCCAAATTAGCTTTGACCCAACAGAAGTGAGTTATAACACCCTTCTCGATATTTACTGGAAAAATATCAACCCTACAGACTCAGGCGGACAGTTTGTAGATAGAGGGGCTCAATACCGACCTGTCATCTTTTATCATAGTGAACTACAGAAAAAAGAAGCTGAAAAATCTAAAAAGGATCTATTACAAACAGGAATTTTTAAAAAACCAATTACAACAGAAATTATTCCTTACTCTACTTTTTTTCCGGCAGAAGAATACCATCAAGATTATTATAAGAAAAACCCAGTCAGATACTGGTTTTATAGATCTCGTTCGGGAAGAGACACTTTTTTAAATCAAATTTGGAAAAAACCTCAAAAAAAAGAAATAAATGAGAATCCAGAAGAAAAACAAAAAAATAGAAAAGACTCTACTTCTACGGAAATGACACCAATTAAGCTTAAAAGTGACGAAAAAATAATAACCACTGGGTACAAAAAACCTTCTGACGAAGAGCTAAAAAAAAGGTTATCACCTTTACAATATAAAGTGACTCAAAAAAACGGCACAGAACCTCCTTTTAAAAACAAATATTGGAATAATAAAGAACCGGGTATCTATGTAGATATTGTATCAGGGGAACCTCTTTTTAGCTCAAAAGACAAATACGATTCTAAAACTGGTTGGCCTTCTTTTACCCGTCCTCTAGTGAAAGAAAATATAAGCACTCATGAAGACAACACCTTATTTATGAAAAGAACAGAAGTCAGGTCTAAACACGCTCATTCCCATCTGGGCCATGTATTTAACGACGGACCTTCCCCAACCAACTTGAGATACTGTATTAACTCAGCAGCTCTCCGTTTTATACCAGCAAAAGAACTAAATTCCGCCGGCTATTCCCAATTTCAAAATCTGTTTCCATAAACTATCTTTTAAGCCGCCTTTAACTCATGCTCTTGGAATTTTTGTTGTAGTTTCACTTTGAGACGCTTAATCGCTTGAGCATGTAAGTGAGATATACGACTTTCCGTTACCCCTAAAATAATACCAATTCTCTTTAAATTAAATCCCTCATAATAATAAAGAGCCAGTACCATGCGCTGTCTTTCTGGTAATTCTTCAATTAATTGTTTTATTACATTCTTAATGGATTTCATATTTAAGTAGGAAAAAGGATCACTATCGCCTTGTAAAATATTTATAAAAGACTTTCGATCCATACTACTAAAAGTGGAAGCTTCATCAATAGACAACACATTTACAGGACGTACCTGATTTACTAAGTTGTAAAACTCATTTATCATTAAACCTAAGTGCTCCGACAGCTCCACATCTGTAGGAGGACGACCTAGTTTAGATTCCAAGTGAGAAGTGGCACGCTCAAGCATTTTAGCTTTATCTCTAATTGAGCGTGGTACCCAATCTTGTGCTCTCAACTCATCTAAAATAGAACCTCTGATACGAAATTCAGCATAAGTTTTAAACTTATTATCTCTTGTAGGATCGTATTTTTCTATAGCATCCATTAAACCAATCACCCCACTAGACACTAAATCCTCTACATCTATATTCGCCGGCAATCGGATAGAAATTCTTTTTGCTATAAACCGAATCAAAACTGTATATTCTTCAATTAATTTTTTTCTTTCTTCATCTGTTAATTGAAAAGCTTTTTTATATTCAAATTCGGCTCTTTTCTTTTTTGCCACAACATTTCTCCTTTGTTGAAGTTAAAGTTTTTTTAGTTGAACACCTTCGACGCTTCCATTCACAAGAAATAAATTAAGCTGAGTGACTATCTCCTCTTCCAATATCTGCCGCTTTTGAAGATCATCAAAAACAGCAATATCTTTACTGGAAAGAATAAAAATAAGATGGTCTTTTATTTTATGAATGGATTTTTGAATTTCTTCAGACACTTCCACATCTGTTACTTGAAGAGATACTCTTAATTTTGTTAATCGGGCTTCTTTTTCTG
>JAPORL010000184.1 GCA_026712605.1 Pseudobdellovibrionaceae bacterium
CTGTTCCTGAAAAAGGAAAGCCCTTAAATAGTAAAGATGTGCTTCTTATTTTTACTTAAATTTGTCTATTTTATTACTAGATCTCTGTAGACTGATTTTTTTTTCAAGAGAAGGTAATTTTTTTCCGCAAAAATTACTCTTAAAATCATATCTGGCTTTTTCATAGTCTCTTCTAGCTCCCGTTATTATATAGCCAGAATCTATTATATAATGACTTATATTCTCTGCTGTAGTACTAAAAGTAACACAAAAGTGAGGGTGAATTTTAGATTTATTATATATACAATCTTTTTTTTGACTTTTCACAATGCTCGTACCTGCATCCTGTGGATTTTCTATTTCATACTTTAGCCATACAACAAATCCAGCTAATATCTCATCATAGGTTGTTTTTGCTTCTTCTGCTATAGTTAAGAGTCTTTGACATTCAATACTTAAATTGCTATCTTCAGAGTTTGTTTCTTGAGCCTTAGCTGATAATAAAGGTAAAATTGCAAATAAAATAAAAATAAATTTCATACTATAATTCTTTTTTTATTTTCTAAATTAAATTATTAATCTTGATTTGCCAATATCACTGGAAAAAATTTCTAGTTTTTAAAACTTATTTAAGTATCTTGATCAAAAGTTTGTAAGATAGAAAGCTAAAAGCGAGTTCGGATTTGAACACAATCCGACTGCAAGTCGCTTTGTGGCAAACCGCATGTCTGAGTTTTTAGCTTTGTATTTTACAAACTTTTCACATAACAGAACTAAAAAATGAATTCAGATTTTAAAACAAAGAAACTTTCTTGTAGAAAAAGGCATGCCTAAATTTTTTCTATAAACTTATTAAACTTAGAATAAACTTTCTATTACATCCCATACCTTATGCAGTTCTTTTTTAGTTATACAATAAGGAGGAAGAATATAAAGAGTTCCCCCTAAAGGTCTTAAGAAGACACCTTGCCTTAAGGCTTTTTGACTAGCTTGTTCCGCAAAAAAAGATTCATAAGCTGATTCTTTTTGTATCACTGCTATCACTCCTTTAGCCCTTACATCTTTTACTTTTGGGTGTTTTTTAAAATGAGCCAGTCTTTGTTTATTTGTTTCTTCAATCCAAGCCCATTTATTTTTTAGTTTAAATTTATTTTTTTGAATAAGCTTTAAGTTAGCTAAAGCGGCGGAGCAAGAAAGAGGATTGCCAGTAAAGCTATGACCATGAAGCAAGGCCTTTTCTTTTTTTTGAGATAAAAAATCTTTATAAATATTATCCGTGCTAATTGTTAAAGCTAAAGGTAAAAAACCTCCAGTTAGTCCTTTAGATAAACAGAGTATATCTGGTTTTGTTTTGATTTGATCCATAGCAAATAAAGTTCCTGTTCTGCCAAAACCAGTCATAATTTCATCAAATATCAAGTAAAGCCCTTCTGCTTTTGCAATACGGCAGATTCGCTCTAAAACAGCTGGAGGCCAAATGATCATTCCTCCCGCTCCTTGTATTAAAGGCTCTATAATTACAGCGCAAAGTTTTTTATGGTGTTTTTCTATTTTTCTTTCAAAATCTTCATAAAACATTTTATCAGGATCTGTGCTTAATTGTCCTTGAGAGCATGAATGAATAGGAAATAAAAATCTTTTATAGGCTTTTGTAAATACTCCTCTAGCGCTCACACTCATTGCCCCAGCTGTATCGCCATGATAGGAATTTTTAAAACTTAGAAATTCTTTTTTTTGAGCTTGACCTTTTTGAGAAAAACTTTGGACAGCTATTTTTAAAGCAACCTCTATAGCTGTAGAGCCATTATCAGAAAAGAAAAACTTATTTAAGTTTTTTGGTAAAAACTTAGAAAGCTCTTTAATCAGTTTTTCTGCTTTTTCATGGCTGAAATTGGCAAATAAAACCTGATCCAAATCTTTTGCTGTTTTTTGAACGGCTTTTACAATTTCTGTTTTACAGTGTCCATGAGTAATCACCCACCATGAAGAGATGGCATCAATTACTTTTTTGTTATTTTTTAAAAATAAATTCGTATTTTTTGCTTTTAAAACTGTGGGAGTGGGAGGAGCCTTTTGCATTTGTGTAAAAGGTCGCCATATTAAACTCATACTTTATGAGAAGAAGTATAGTGTTTCGCTTTAAGGGAATGTATATGAGGCGCTAAAATAAATTTAGAGACTTCTTCTTCTAAACTAATAAGAAAAGAAAAATATTTTTGATGCTCAAATTGGCTAATTTCTTCCAGATTTGTTTCCCAAGATGAATCTTCTTTTTGAATTTGTTTGAGAGTATAATCTAAATGCTCTTCTTCATCATTTAGGATAGATTTCATAGAAAAAGAAAAGCCTTTCTTTTTGAGAGTATCATTATAAAGGGAATAAAGGACTATAGCTCTTTGTTCAATAGCGTAGGTAGTATAAAGGTAATTA
Organism: Pseudobdellovibrionaceae bacterium; assembly: GCA_026712605.1. Taxonomy (GTDB): domain Bacteria; phylum Bdellovibrionota; class Bdellovibrionia; order Bdellovibrionales; family UBA1609; genus JACOND01. The sequence goes on from JAPORL010000184.1 coordinate 2,410, forward strand.
AGAACAGGATTAGCAGAAGAGAACTTTAATCCATAATGATCTACTTCTTGAAAGTATTGACTCCCTTGAGCTCCTGCAATCAGCTCCTCTTTTTTAAAGCCATAACTCGTTTTAGTCAGCTTTTCAGCTAAATTTTTTAAAACTAAGCTATGACGAACCTCTTCATTGATATGATCTAAAAAAGTTTTGTTTAGAATAGGAGCTGGCAGACTTTTTAGCATTTTTCTAGCTCCAATATACTCTAAATAAGATAAAGTATTTAAAAATTTTGCATGCAAGTCTTTATGAGCAGTGATTTTCTCTAAGATTTTTACTAAAAGAAGGGTGGTTTTTTTTGTGCCTATCACTTCTTTTATAAAAAAGAATTTTTTGTTTTTTTGCAAGCTTTTTTTAGATTCTTTTAAATAAAAAGAAAAAATTTTCAAAATTTAACTTATAAATTTATTTAACAGCTTTTTTAACTCATTTTATACATTTAATTGGGAATTATATACATAATTTTCCATAAAAGATTTAATCTATATAATTAAAGGATATATTGTAAAACTTTGTAAATATCAGGCTTAAAACGAGTTCGGATTTGAACACA
>JAPORL010000020.1 GCA_026712605.1 Pseudobdellovibrionaceae bacterium
TGCTCTTGGACGACGAGCTATCCATCTAAAATCTTTAAATAAGCCTTGAAAATAGATTTTAGAAGCCACTCCCTCTAACCCTAAAAGCTCATGGAGCTTCATTTCCTCTGTAGATAATTTTTCTTTATATTTTTTTAATGAACTTATTGTTTGTTTTAATTCAGACTTTTTATCTCGGATTTTTTGTAGCGCTTGTATTTGATTATGAATTTTATTATGAACCAACCTAATTGCAATATCTAAAGAGTTATATTGATATTGTTTCTTTCTTAGTAAAACATTACCCTCTGCTGAAGCATTCCAATAAGCATAAGGCTTTAAACTATGGTTCATGAATACTATGCTGAAACCAAATTTTTTAGCCCTCTGAATTAAGCCTGTAGTGATACTCAAATGACCTACAACAAATAACGAAAACAGTCTATAACAAGTGGATTGATGCTTTATTTTTTTATTCTCATCTGTAATGATTATATTGTCATTTTTAAAGCTTAGTTTGTCTCCATGACTAAGAAGGGCTAAAATAATTTGTTTTTCTCTAAAATCGGGAGTGCTTAACATATTGGACCATAATCACATAGATTTTTATAAACACATTTTTTACATTTAGAAATATTAGGGTCAAAATCTTTTTCCAATTCAAATTTTTTAATTTTATCTATTAAAGAATGAAACTGTTTATTCATCTCTATACTCTCCTCTGGTAGAGAAATAAAATAATTTTTATTATCATCCAAGCTATGAATACAAAGTTTTTTAACCTTATATCCCATTTCTTTTAGACAGTAATATTGTGCATAAATCTGAAAAACAAAGCCATCGTATATTTTTGTCACTTTCTTTTTTCGTTCTACTAATACCCCTGTCTTTTTATTAAATAGATCAAGCCTTCCACATAAAGAATAATGAGTAGAGTATATACAAAGCCCTTGAATAATTTCTTTTTTTGTAGAATATTTTTTATTATCTATATTTTTATGGGCTATTCTCCCTTTATTCTGAATATCTTCATGATAAATGGCTGTATCAAAAGTTTTATATACCTGATGAAAATAAATAGACCTAGGGCAAAAAATAAAATCATTTAAAAAAGAAATAGAAATATAGTTTTCCATATTATAAATATCCGTTTGATCCTTATAGTTTATAACACTTTCCTTACTTTAAGATTTTTGCAATACCTTTGTCTTAAATTTATCCACATTATTTTATTTTATTGCTACTTAAAATTCTACTTATTTAACTTTGGTTCTCCTATGTCTTCAGGTCTAGTGATTTTTTTAGCAACATTATAAGCCGCCACTTTATCAGGGTCATCAAGAGCCTTAAACCACTTAAAATCTTCTTTGTATGTTTGCTTATCGACCTTTGGCTTATAATTTTTTACCCTCTCTTCCTCTTTCTTAAAGTGATAGGTATCAAAACCACAAGGGTCTCTATCTCCACAGATAAAGCGATGTTGTTTAAATTTTTCTTCTTTACTTTCTTTATTTTGTTTTTGCTGAGTGTTTTCACAGTAAGGGCAGTCTTTACTAGTTTCTTTTTCAGAAACAAAAACAATAGCTCCAATCTGTGATAGTTGTTTTTGATCTCGTTCGTTAAAGGGTGTAATTACATATTTATCTCTTTTATTTTTTAGTTTATTTCTTTTTTGTTCCATCTTTTTAATATTATTTTTTAGTTTTTCTCTTTTTTCAGAATTTCTAGCACAGTTTATACCTTTTTTTACACCTGTAATACTTTTTTCCAAATTTTTTATTTCTTTTTCTAAACTCTCAAGTTCATTTTTTCTTTCTGTTTGTTGTTGTTCTCTTAATTGAATAATATCTTTAACATGAGGAGGGACTAAAGCAAGGGATTGAAATTTATTATAAAGAGCATTTTCCAGCCTTCGGCTGATGTTTTCTTCGTTTTTAAAACGATGCTCATCAATATTACTTTTACTTAAATCTTCCAGAATAACAAAGCCAGGGTATGTTTTTTGCAGATGACAAATCACTCCCACCATATTGGCTATAATAGCATCTCGTAAATGATTGATTTTCAAAATTTCAGGAGTATGCTCGTTATTATTTCCTCTAAGCTTATTGAGGTAAAAATTTAAACTGTCTTTAATACTTTGTTTATTGTATTTAATATTTTTTTCTTTGTTGATGAGTGTGCCTTCAAAATCTTCTCGATAATGGTAAATTGTTTTTTCTTCACCATCTGAAATCTTGATATTTAAAACACCCTTTGGCCTAAGTCGTTCTGGTTCGTTAGAGCCATGTTCTTTGCAACTTGGTTCCAGACTGGCATTTTCTGCTATTTTCCCGGTTTGAAATAGTTCGTAAAGCTGTCGCTTAGCCACTTCTTTTTTAAGTTTAAGATAAGTCAACACATCCCCATTTGTAATAATGTTCCCCTTAATGACTTTAGCTGTGGTGAGGTCTAAACAGGAAATACTTTCCTCCTCAAAAAGCTCTTTATTATTAAGGTATTTTTTATCAACAAAGTAAGAGAGATTTTGAATAGCCCATCTTGTTCTTTTCTCGCCTTTGTTTGTGTGGTATTCCTCTTTATAATGTAAGTTTTTTAATTTCCAGCATTTAATGGTTTCAAAAGCACTGTCCTCTTTTGGGAAAATGGGTTTTACAATATTTTTACCATTTACTTTATAAAACTCCTTATCAGGGTTAAACCTAACAAGGCATAAAGTCGCTAGTTCTTTTTGTCCTCGGTCAATGCCGTACTTCCATACGGTTTTAAAATCCATTTCCTTATTTAACTTTTGATTAAAGTCATTGATTTTATTTAAAAGCTCTGCAGATTTTGCAAAAGCTAGCTCTTCATATCTATTTCCTGCATTAAGAGCTAAAGTAAAATGCGCTGTAAAACTCTCCTCTAAGCTGCGGTGCTTAAAATGGGATGGAAACTGTTTTTTATTAAAATATTTTTTCAAATCCTCGTCTGCTTTTCGGTAGC
>JAPORL010000064.1 GCA_026712605.1 Pseudobdellovibrionaceae bacterium
GAGCTTGTTTAAACTCTTTAGCTCTTTTAGGAAAAAATCCTGCAACAGCTAAAAAAGATTTATCATGTTTTTTGAACTTAAGACTCAAAGGAACTGCAAAAAAATCTAAGCCTGTTTGTTTCCAATTTAAAGATTTTAAATTAGTTTGTTCTGAAAATTTTATAGATTTTAAAGAACTGAAAAAATAATTTTTAAAAACATCTGATTGAAATAAAAGTTTAACTGTAGGATTATTAATTGAGCTTACGCTTTCACAAAAAAAACTATCAGCTTTTTTAACAACAATTACAATATCTAGATTCCACCAATCTTCTAAAATTTGTCTAAATCTTTTAAAAACAGGCTTATTTTGAAAATTTTTATAAAACTCTAACATTTTTATAACCTCATAAACCCTATCGTAAAAAAATATTAAAAGCTTTAATAAAAAATTATTGAAACTGGTGGCTCGGGACGGAATTGAACCGCCGACACAAAGATTTTCAGTCTTCTGCTCTACCGACTGAGCTACCGAGCCAAACCTTAATAAGCCAGATTTATCACAGCTTATTTTTCTTTACAAAGATTAAATGGAAAAAAGCTTAAACTGTTTTTAATAATAATTCTATTAAAATTTTACTTTATCTAAGGCTTGTTGCAAATCCTCTTTTATATCCTCTATATCTTCAAGACCTACACTCAAGCGGATGAGATCTTCTGTTATAGAAGAACTGGCATGAGAGCCATGTGTCATAGTCAGAGGATGTTCTGCAAGAGACTCAACAGCTCCTAAGCTTTCTGCCAAAGTAAAAATTTTTAAATTTTTTAGAAAAGATATGGCTTGTTTTTGTCCGCCTTCAATAAGAAAGCTAAGCACACCGCCAAAACCAGTCATCTGCCTTTTAGCTATTTCATAATTGGAATGAGAGGGAAGACCTGGATATAAAACTTTTTTCACTCTTTTATTACTTTTTAAAAAATGAGCTGTTTCCAATGCATTTTTCTCATGTCTTTCCATTCTTAAACTTAAAGTTTTTAAACTTCTCAAAAGAAGATAAGAGTCAAAAGGAGATAAAACAGGACCTATTGTTTTATTAAAAAATTCAAATTTTTCTTTTAAATCTTCCTTATTAAAAACAATTAAACCTGCTAAACAATCGCTATGCCCTCCAATATACTTGGTAGCTGAATGAATAACAATATCGGCTCCTAAATCTAGAGGTCTTTGAAAATAGGGACTAGAAAAAGTACTATCAACAACTAAAAGAGCCTCTTTAGGTTTTGCTTTTGCTATAGTTAAAATATCACAAATTTTTAAAAGAGGATTTGTAGGGCTCTCTAGCCAAATCATCTTTACTTCATTTGTAAGCATGCTTTTAACCATAGACAAATTTGAAAAATCAATATGTTTAACCCTGATATTTTGAGTTTTCTCAACATGCTTTAAAAGACGAAGAGTCCCTCCATAAAGATCTTCTTCTGCTAGCACTAAATCCCCAGGACTTAATAACTGTAAAATAAGATGCATAGCAGAACAACCTGAAGATAAAGCTAAACAGCTCTTAGCCTCCTCTAAATCCGCAAAACAAGACTCTAAAGTCTTTCGTGTAGGAGTTGACACTCTAGAGTAATCATACTCCACTGGAGCTCCCGGCTCCTTAATAGCAAAAGTTGTTGTTGTAACAATAGGAGTGACAACAGCTCCTGTCTGTTTATCTGGCTTTTGATGACTGTGAATAGCTTTTGTTTGAAATTTCATGCCTAAATAAAACCTCCTAAAAATTGAATTCTATTCTAAAAAAAATAAAAACTCAAACTTAATTTTTAAATTTTTGGAACTATAGGGAATGATATATTAATTTTCTTGAATAAAAAACTAAAAACAAGTTCAGATTTGAAACATAGCGACTGTAAGTCGCTTATTGATAGAGCGTATGTCTAGCTTTGGAAACTATTATAATTAAATATATATTATCTTGATTAAAATTTTGTAAATATCAGGCTTAAAACGAGTTCGGATTTGAACACAATAGCGACTGCAAGTCGCTTTGTGGCAAAACGTATGTCTGAGTTTTTAAACCTGATATTTAGAAAGTTTTATAAAATATTTATCAATTTATATAATATAAAAATTTTTAAAAAGAAGTTCAAAACGAGTTCAGATTTGAAACTTAAATTCAAGACAGAAATCAACTGTTTTATATAATAAACTAATCTTCATCAACTTGAATTCTATATAAAAATTCTAAAAATAATAAAGAAATTAATTTAGAAATCTCTGGATAAGATAATAATACAAGTTCATCAGCTTCATAGATCAAATAGTTCCAAAAGTTCCTACTCACTGGGTTATTAGAGGGAAACTCTTGATTATAAATTATATAATTGCTTATCTCTGTTGGACTATAAATAGACTGTATAATTTGCCACTCTTCTTTCAATTGAGGGAGTATAATAATAGAAACTAAAGGAGTTACTAAACAAAAAAATGGCTTTAGTTCATGAGAACTTAAATAAAAATCCTTATTAAAATCATAATTTTTGAAAAAGTGTTGCACGATATAAATACTTAATGTCATATTTTTTACATTGCTAAGTGTAATATCCGTTTGTTCAGAAAAAGGCTGATCAAGAATTTTTAATAAAGGGTTCATATTTTTTCTTAAAAAAGCTTCATCACTATCTATTTGATTTTTTAAAAACTGAGCATAATTTGGAAATATATCAATAAAATAATCAGATAAAAAAATAGTAAAATCTTTTAATACTTCATTGGAATTTTGAATATCTAATTTATTAATTGATTTTTTGCTAAAAAATTCAGAATAAATAATCAAAGCTGATTCTTCAGCTGAAGAAAATAAATCTGATAGATTAGTTAAAAAATCTATCAAAACATCAGCGTCTTTTTTAGATATAACATTGGAATCATTAGTAGAAGTTGGACAAGCTTCCATAGAATCTAAATAGATTTTTTCC
>JAPORL010000237.1:0-2090 GCA_026712605.1 Pseudobdellovibrionaceae bacterium
CTTCTATTCTAACAGAATATCAAGAAGAACCAGATAAATGGGGTAGCCCTTTTAATTACCTGTTCTTAAATTACGCTGTTAGAGGCCCTTCTACGATAACAAAAAGAGAATATACCTCTTACATTCCATTAGTAAAACTAGATGACGAAACCTCACAAGCCGAAGCTATAATGATAGATATCGTAAATATTACACAAAACCCAAAAGATCAAAATACTTTTACTATAGTGAGAGCAAGCCATGTTTTATATATCTTAAACTTTAATGAAAAAAACAAGATGCTTTTTGGGGTTGATAGTGTATGCTATGAAAACATTTTATTTAACACAAACAAAGCTGTAACCATCTTAAAAATACGAGAAGGTTATATTGATTGTAATTGGTAGCTGGTTTGATCGTCATTTTTACGGCAAATTTGACGACAGACTATACACTTTTTAACTTCTCTCCTTAACTTAAAGCCCTATCCCGTTTGGAACTACATCTAAATCATCCCATCCATCTTGAACAAACTTGGTTTTTAACTGTTTAAATTTCTCTTGTTCGTTATTAAATAACCATGATCGTAAGTTATTGTCATTAATAGAGCGTATAATAGCCATTTGATGAGCTGATTCAATATCGTATGCATTTTTATCTTTTTTATTTGGAGAGTTAGGCGTGCTTATATTTTTTGGATTGTATGTTTTTTTTCCTTCATCAAAAGCAGTTAATAATTGGTCTAAAAATTGGGAACTTATTTCTTTATCTGTTGATGTGCTTTTCCATCCTATTTCCTTGTAAAAATAAAGGTAATCAGCTCTACGCACAAAACCCATTTTCTGAGACTTAAGGGCACTGACTATCGCAGTTTGTAATTCCCTGCTGTTTTTCAATGTAGTTACAATTTCATTATACCAAGTTGCGTTTTTATTATCTGTATTAGTTATTAAAGACATTAAGCGATTAAAATTAGCTCTTATTCCGTCTTCTCCAAGGCCCAGAATTTGAGTGACTGCTTTTTTAACTTCTGCTTTTTGAGTTGCTGGATCGTTTTTGTTACGATTTAGAGCTTGAGTAAGATCACAACCTATTTTCTGATACTCTTGAAATTGATCTTTAGAATCCTCAAGAAAACAAGAAGTAGGTAACCAACGAGCTGCCCCTGGATACCGTTTCCAATGATTGGCCCATTGGATAGATCCATATTTTTTACAAGTATTTTCTTGGTTATTCATAAACTGAATAAAATTAAGTATATCACCTGTATCTGTAGAAGTATCCTCACCTGGTGGTGGCACTCCACCAACCAATTTAATAAAATCTGGTAGGCTCTCATGTGAGTCATTACCCTTTCCAGGAGCTATTTCTCCCCAACCATAAAGAGAAGACTCAGGAAACATCATTAAGTAACGATCACTCAGTCTATCATGTTCTGCTAAATTAGAGCTAAAAGCTTGATTAGTAGCTATATGACTATCCGTATTGACAACGGGAGTATTATTTTTACCAATAACCCTAATAGTGTGCGCATCAGCTGATTTTTCTGTCCCCAGAAACTCAGGAGTACGTACAGTCCGGCATCCCATTAAAAACAAGCTTCTGACATTGGAAAACCAACTCGCGCATCCTGGTTCACAAGATAAGTCCTCCATAAAATCCAGATCCAACTTCCAATCTTCATCATCTCCTATGGATTGTTGACCTGCAAAATAGCCAGTATGATGACCGGAGATAATTAAAGAGTCACATTCACTGGTTTCAAGCATTTTTCTAAATCGTTTTTTTACCGAACCTTTATCTGAACCATCTGTTACTTCTCCATAAAATTCTTTTATTTCCACTTTTTCAAATTGCTCCTGACACTGCCGTTGAGCCTGTGAGTTTTGCCCTGCCTTTTTCAAACACTCTTTTAAAGGTTCGTCTTTATACCTTTTTTTTAGTTCTGTATATTCATCAGGATTGTTCAATGAAAAAAAACAAAATGTACTTTTGTTTTTATCTTCAGGTGTTGGTTCTTTACAATTAGCTGTATATCCTTTGTTTATATATATTAACAAAAAAAGGATAAGAAAAAGCTTAGCTGTAAACGGAAAACCACTTTGGTGGCT
>JAPORL010000237.1:2100-2944 GCA_026712605.1 Pseudobdellovibrionaceae bacterium
AAACTATCTTTTAAGGATAACAATATATGCACATAATCACACATACTTTGAGTCTAAAATAAAAAGCTGTTCTCTGCAAAAATATAACTTAAGTCCTGCTGAATTTATCATTAAATGTGCTTGTAATTCTTGAGGTTTTGTTTTTTACAACAAAATGAAGATCAGTCTTAAGTCTAAGTTTTTGACTCTCATAAACATAAAGTAATATAATCAACACCTAGCAATGAAATATATCTATAATAGTTTTTTATTTTCTTTTATCTCTTTTAGATACCTGTTTATTCTATCTATAACAGCTATCTTACCCTTTACTGCATATACAACATTATCAACCTGTCCTATGGATGCTCCTTTAATTCAGGATATGCAAAATATAGTATGCCCTATTCCTAGCCTCAATGAAGCCATAAAAAAAGATAATCTAGTACAAACAATAAGGAATACAGATCCTTTTGATAAGGACCTACCTGGTGAAGTGGTTAAGTCGGTGGATAAACTATCTTTTATGAACCGAACTGTAATAAATAAAATTGCCAGTGTACATGAAAAGTACCAAGAGAACGCAGCAGATAGTTATACACTGAGCATCGCTTTCTATCCTACGGATGTTAAAGAGGATAGCTGTCCAAAAAAATATAGAACTATCACAGGTCCACCTAATTACTCACTCACTAACAAAAATATTACAAATTTCTTTCAGGTAGCTAAACACAAAGACAAATTAACCATCTGTGAAAGGACGAATAGACCACGCAAAGGGCCAGGAGCTCTTCCCGCCTGTTCTCAAGTACAATCTGATAGTACAAATGTATGCGTTTCTTTAGATGATTTCGAAAAATTATCG
>JAPORL010000152.1 GCA_026712605.1 Pseudobdellovibrionaceae bacterium
TAAAAAAGCTGAAAAATTTCAAACATGCGGTTTGCCACAAAGCGACCTGTGGTCGCTGTGTGTGTTCAAATCCGAACTTATTTTGAAACTTTTTTATTGCCTTTAGAAGAGATAGAATAAATTTAATCTTTTCTGAAAAGTTGTGTATATAATTCCTGATTAAATATGTTAAAAAATCTCTTTAATCTCTAAAGTCATAAGTTTATCAAAATTTGAAATTCTTAATTTAAAAAAATAACTCGCTTTGTATAGAGACTCTTACTTTTTAAGAGCTGGAAATCTTTTTGCTAAATAAATAGTAATGATGAGATTTTTATTTCTGATTTTTTATACTTCTTTAAGTTTGGCTCAAACTCTAATTTTATCTCCAGGAGATAAAGTAAATATACCTTTGCCTATTGATCAAACAATAAGGTTAGGAGATAAAAGCCTGTTAATACTGCAAAAAGAAAATCAACAAATCTCATTAATTGCAAAAAAAGAAGGACATACTCTTTTAAGAACACAAAATAAACTTTATAAAATTTTTATTTTTAACAAAGAAAATAAAATAAAAGCTTTATATTTAGATAAAAGCTTAAAAAAGCTTTGGGGATTAAATTGGACTTTATCTAAAGATAATATATTTGAAGTTAAAGGACAGCTTTATCGTTTTTCTGATTGGCTAGAGATTAGAAAAGAATGTAGTAAATACAACATTCCCTATTATTTTAAAGCACAAATGGATGAGGAGATTAAAAAAATTAGCTCTTATTATTTTAAAACAGTCTTAAAACAAGATATAGAAATGATAAGATCAAATCTCCCTTATGTTTTTGTTCCTATGAAATCTCTTTTATCAAATTATAAAAATCTTAAAGAGTTTGGATTAATTCCAAAAGAAAAGGAATTATGGTTTTTAAAATCTCCCTTTATTCAAATTGATCTGGCTGTTGTGGAAACTTTATCCTCTGCTATTTTATCTACAGGAGGGAATCTAACAAAAACTCTTTTTCAGTTTTCTTCAATATTGGATTTTTTAAATTTTTTAAAAAGCTCTGGTAAGGGAAAAACCTTACATCACTCTTCAGTCACCACTCAAAGCGGACAAAAGATTGAAATTAACTCGGGAGGACAAATTCCCTTTCCTAGTTACAATTTAAAAACTGATCAAAAAATCATCAATTGGAAAAGCCATGGTTTACAAATCCATTTAACTCCCACTCTGGGAAAAAAAGATCAAATAAAACTTAATATAAAAACCCAGCTTTCAGAGCCTTTGCCTTTCTCTTCTTCTAATCAAGCTCCTCCTCTAAAAACACACAATTTAGAAAGTGAGCTTATTTTAGATAATAATCAAATTATAAAAATTTTTCAGCTAAATAAACAATTAAAAGGAAGACAGTATAAAACTCAATTTGGTTTTTTAGAGCTTATTCCCTCTATTTTATCAGGAGGACAAAACAATTATAAAATGACAAAATCTGTTTTTATTCAGACAAAACTTTTAAAAGAAGAAGCCAAGCCCAACCAATTAAAAGAGATTTTATAAATGATAGACTTTAAATCTCAAAATAGTGAATCATCTTATAAAAAATCAAACAAGCATGGAGATTTTCAAACTGCAAATCAATCAGATACAAAATCTAATAATCTTTCTAAAGAGTTTAAAAATATTTTAGCTCTTTTTCAAAACAGTCTGGAAAATAAAAATCTCTCTTTTCATGCTCAAGAGGAAAAAACAAGAGAAAAAGTGATAGCTCAAATTATTGAAAACAACAGCTCTTCAGAAAATAAACAAAGAATCCTTGCCGAGTTTTCAGGCTACGGTCCTTTAAAAAGTCTGCTATCTGACCCTGATATCAATGAAATTATCATCAATGGAAAAGATCATATTTTTTATGAAAAACAAGGTCAGATGTTTTTATTAGAAGATTCTTTTTTATCTCAAATTACCTTTCATAATGTGGTTGAAAAAATAGGAACAAAAGCCCGCATAACTGTGAATTTTAAGAAACCTTATTGTGAAGGAAAATGGGGATCTTTTCGGGTTTTGATTTTATGTCCTCCTATTGTAAAAAAAGATTTTCACCTTTGTTTGAGAAAGCATCCCAAACAAATCTGGACTCTTGAAAAACTTAAAAGTTTAGCTCCTCCCTTTGCTTTAGATATTTTACGCCAGTTTGTAAAAGATAAATGGAATTTTTTAATTGCAGGACCAACAAGCTCTGGAAAAACTTCTGTACTAAACGCCTGCTTACAGGAGGTTGCTCCCTTTGAGAGAATCTTAAGCATTGAGGACACAGATGAAATCATTTTACCAAACAAAGTCAGCACGAAACTTTTAACTCAAAGAGATATTGAAAGCGCTCACTTATTAATTAATCAAAAAGACCTTGTCAAACAGAGCTTAAGATTGAGACCTGATAGAATTGTCATGGGAGAAGTAAGAGGAGCAGAGGCCACTGATTTGTTATTAGCTCTATCTACAGGGCATAAGGGCTGTATTGGAACTTTACATGCTAAAGATCACAAACAAGCCTTGTGGAAGCTTGAAACCCTTGCTCAAATAGGAGCACCACAATGGCAAAGCTCTACTGTGCAAAAGCTAATTTTTTCAAGTTTAAACGCTTTAGTTATTTTAGATAAAAAAGATGATTTGAGACAGTTAAAAGGGCTTTACAAAATCACAGCTTTAGAATCTTCCGGTTTTTTATATGAAACTTTATTTGAAAGAAACTCTTAATTCAAAATTTAGTAGATGATATATAACTTTCCAAAATTATTATCTCTGCTGAAAAGCTTGTAAGAAAGAAAGCTCAAGAACTCAAACATGCGGTTTATAGTTGCTTGTATGTCTTGAATGCAAGAACTCATTTTGAACTTTGTGTGAAAAGCTTGTAAGATACAAATCTAAAAACTCAAACATGCGTTTTGCCACAAAGCGACTTTCA
>JAPORL010000172.1:0-1954 GCA_026712605.1 Pseudobdellovibrionaceae bacterium
AAACCGACCCTTTATAATAGAACAAAGTATTTCTGTATTTAAGTTCATTGTTTTGACTTAGAGTTAATCCTGAACAAAGACAAAAAGCAAGCAACAAACTCCGTTACTGTTTTTCTTGGAGTAGAATGATCATTCTCCCACCCGTTTACTATAGGAAAAGAAACTTCTAGTGTTTTCGCCAGTTCTTTCTGGGAGAGTGATAAGTTTTGCCGTATTCTCACAGTATTTTATGCGACAAATCATTAGACATTACTACGTCCCTAGACTAGAGGCTTATAAAATGTCATATAGAAAATTTCTACTTAATGAAAGTCTTGGGTAATAAACAAGGAAATGATATGTACTATATTTATACACTATTAAAAAATGAAGAGTAAAATCATTTTTTAAAAATGGGCATTTATTATAGATTATTTTTCTGATTTTTTTTAAACAAGGTGTGTTTGTAAAGTGTAAACAATAAAATCTATTGGATGAAAATGATGATTAAACTGATTTTTGTTTTACTTTTTCTGTTTGTGAGTTGCTCTGGTGACGAAGAAAAAGAAACTTTATATACTTTCCCCTCCCTTTCACAAGGGCAGCTTATTGAAATTAAAAAAACATCAGAAAAGATGGAAGGTTTTTTTATTACAACAGACTTAAGTGATCTTGACCCTTCTTGGGCAGAACGAGGTTATTATCTTTATGTCTGTATTCGGTTTTTAAATGACTCTACAGTAAATAAAGAATTAAAAAAATCGGCTATTCCTTTATTGGTTCAGGTTAGCACCCATGAAGATAAACCTACGGCAGAATCGGTTGTGCTCTTACATCCTCAAACTATGCGGTCAGGAGAGGGGGTATTTTACTATGAAGAAAGGCAGTTATTTCCACTTACAGATTCCTCTATTGTTATAAGAGATGTGGAATATAATATATTTGATATGATTGTGAATTCTAAAGGTAAAATAACCCGCCTTAATTTTGTTAGAAAGGATGTAAAGCCAGAACAGTTAGATAAACGGTTCACTTCTGAAGATGATGATGAGGAAGAAGAGGAAGAGGAAGAGGAAGGAGAAGACGAGGAAGAAGAAAAAAATCTCTTTTTAGAAGTGACTTCTTTTGCAAAGCAGTTTTCCAGTTCCTGTAATAATTGGTCTGTATTAAATTATGAGCACTCAACAGAATTACCAACATATTTGCAAACAGGTTTCGGTAGTGGAGAATCAGAAAGCGACAGTCCCAACGAAAACAACGATCCAAGCACTCCTTCTCAAGATTCCAAATCTCCTAATCCCCCTGTTCTACCTATTCAACCACCAGCTCCTATACCAGACGACACTCCTTATGTGCTTGCACCTCAATAAGCCTTTTATAATGGGATAAGAATTTATGAAATTTCATTTACTAAAAATCATTTTATTGAGTTTGGTTTTAGTGTCTTGTTTTAAAAAGAAACAAAGTGACCATTCCGCTTTACCTTTAAAAGGTACTTTTCGCTTTAATATAGGTTCTGAACCACCCACTCTGGATTGGAATAAAGCCACAGATACCACATCTAGTCTCATTGTGGATAATATCATGGAGGGTCTTTTAAATTATGATTTTTCAAAAAAACCAGCTGGACTCAAACCCGCTTTAGCAGAAAAGTGGACTTCCACTCCTGATGGAAAGATATGGACTTTTACCATGAGAAAAGGTGTTAAGTGGAGTGATGGAAAAGAGTTTAAAGCATCTCATATCCGGGATGGATGGGAAAGATTACTAAACCCCACGACCGCTTCTGAGTATGCCTATTTTTTATACCCTATTAAAAATGCACGAGCCTATAGTGAAGGAAAGATAAAAGATTTTTCTCAAGTAGGTATCACTATTAATGAACAGGGGCAACTAGTTGTAGAACTCAAAAAAGGAAAAAGTTATTTCCCTTTTTTTGTTTCCCATACCAGTACCTATCCTATCAGAAAAGATA
>JAPORL010000172.1:1964-2929 GCA_026712605.1 Pseudobdellovibrionaceae bacterium
GTCACTCTAGGAGCTTATAGATTAAAAGTGTGGGAGCATGATAAAAGAATCGTTTTAGAGAGAAATACCAACTACTACAACTCAGCAGCTAAAATAAAAAATATTCTTATTTATATTATTCCTGAAAGCGGGACGGCTCTTAACCTTTTTGAGCAGGGAAAATTGGATGCCATTGGTGATCTTCCTTCCAGAGAATTGCCTGTATTAAGAAAAAAGAAAGAGTATCGTTCTCACCCTATAATGTCTATTTATTATTATAGTATCAATATAAAGAAACAACCTTTTGATGATGTACGAGTAAGAAAGGCTTTTAATATGGCCATTGATAGAGAAGAAATTACAAATTTGCTTAAAGGGGACCAGGTCCCTTTAAAGGGCTGGGTGCCTATGGGGCTTTTAGGTTATGATCCTTCCATAGGTTTTGAGTTTAACCCTGAAAAAGCTCGAAAACTTATGGATGAGGCTGGATATAAGGATCGTTCTACTTTTCCCAGAGTCACTATATCCTATAACACCCATGAGGATCATAAAAGAGTGGCGGCAAAAGTACAAGCGCAGTTAAAAAAGTATCTAAGCATCCAAGTAGAGTTGGCCAATGAAGAGTGGAAAACCTATTTGCAAAGTTTAAAAACTGGAAGACAACAGGTGTATAGAATGGGCTGGGTAGCAGATTATCCTGACCCTGATAATTTTATGACTTTGATGACCTCTTATTCGGAAAACAACCATACGGGTTGGGGAAATGATCGTTATGATTCCCTAGTGGAAAAAGCCAGTACCTTGTTGGATGAAAAAGAACGGTTGAGATTATATGTAGAAGCGCAAAGAATTCTTATAGAGCAAGAATCAGCGGTCATACCCATTTATTCACCTCAGTCCCACTGGTTGATTTCAGACAGGGTTAAAGTGTTTCCTTTAAATATTATGGGTAAAATTGCTTTTAAAGAGATGGAGTTTAAGTGAAG
>JAPORL010000089.1 GCA_026712605.1 Pseudobdellovibrionaceae bacterium
GGTTTATTTGCTCAGAAAAAGCTTTTTGATATAACTCCTCTTCTTTAGATAATTTATTAAATTGTTTTAAAGCCATTTTTATTTCCTCATCTTGTGATAAATAATTATAGTCTTTTTTTGTTAAAGAGCCAGACTCCTTTAAAAGATAACACCACTTCTCTTTTAAATCAAGCAATTCATCACAAGATTTGCTTAATTTACTTAATTCCACTATTACTATCTTTAAGTCATTATTAAATAACAAATGAGGTTTTTTATCTCTTCTAATAGAAAATGAGCTTGTAAAGTCTTTGATTTTTTTATCTAAAAGCGGAAAGCTTGTAAAAATAAGAGAGTAAGCAGGGTTTATTTTAGAATAAGACTCTCCTTTTTTTAAATCTTGGCTATAAAGCTTTGCCCAATAAAAAAGAATTCTTTTTAAAAAGAATTCTTGAGAGATGGTTTGCATTTCCACATTGATATTTTCGCCTGTGCTAAGTTTTACTCTTAGATCTAAAACAATTTCTTTTTTATTTAAAGCGCTTGAGTAAAGAGATGGATTTTTTATTTCCAATTGATTTTTTAAAATGAGTTTATTTTGTTTTTCATATTTATCAGGGTTGAGAATTTCAACATCTGTAATTTTATCGGGGATAGGGAGAAAGCTTTTAAGCAGAGATATAAGCAAAGTTTTATTTCTTGAAAAAAAACTTTTAAAGACAATATCTTGTGTCAGTTTTAAAGTATAATGTTTTTTAATTTTTTGTTGATAAGCTTTATATTGAGTTTGTTTTTTTGTCATAAAAAATTTCTATTTTTATAGTTTTTAATAAAGACTGTTAAAAAACAGTGTTTAGTTTTTAAAAGTCTAGATCAAACTTTTATAAAATAAATGAGCAATAAAATGGCTATCTATTTGATGTTTTTAAAGATTTTTTTTGTAAAAAAATGTCAAATAGACAAAATACGAATATTATTTTTGGATGTTTTAAGGTTTTTTATATATCTTAGGGGGTAAACTTTAGGAAATTATTGGCAGATTGATTTTATCTAAAATCCACTCATTGAAAAGATTCCCGCTTTCGCGGGAATGACGAATTTCACGGGATGATGAAATTACTGGAATTGACAAAAGCTGATAAAAACTTTTAAAACTAAATAAAAAAGCCACTCTTTAGAGTGGCTTTTTTTGTATTTTTTATATTATTTATTATCTACCTAAAGTCCCACAAAGCTCGTCTACCCAATCATCTCTAATATCATTAATATTTTCAAATTGATCTTGTCCCCCTCCATATTCCCAACCATCTCCTGCATCTTCACTATCATCTCTAAGGACAATGGAAGGAGTTGTAGAATTAATTCCTTCATCAATGATATCTTCAATGTAAGATTCAAAAGCATCGTAACTTAGCCAGTCTTCCATAAAGTCATCATGAATACCTTCACCAATTCTACAATAAACTCGAAAACATTCTTTACTAACAGACTCACTATCACAAGCCGGATTTTTATCATTAATATAGTCCATAAACCACTCAATTATCATTTCATTACCTGAATCTATAGCGACTTCCATTAACTTGTCGTCATCTAGTTTAGTTGTAAACGGCTCGTCAATGTTCCTAAAGTCAAAATTGTTAATTTCGTCTAATATAGCGGTCAGAGTTTTATAGTCATCATCTTCTTTTTCAAAAACACGAGCTGAATCTTCATTATTAATTAGCCAAAATAAAAACTCTCTGGCTTCACGTCTATTCCACTCATCATCAACTAAATCATCTAAGGATTCAATAGAGACATTAAGATAAACATCAAAGTCTTCAGGATCAATATCATTTAAATCATCTTCATCGGGATCTTCTAGAAGCTCATAAAGATCAAGTAAAACTTCAATTTGAGCCACTGTTAACTCTTCACAGTCATCTCTATCCCCTCGACGATTATAAATTTCTTTACAATCTTCTCTACACTGAGCATCTCTGTCGCGCTCTAACTCTTCTTCACAAGTATTTCCACTTCTTCTTTCACGAGAAGTCCTCATAACACGATCTCTATCCTCATCTTCTCTTATTCTTCTATCATATTCTCTATCATCTCTTTCTATTGTCACAATTTCTCTTTGTACTCCTCCTTCAGGAAAGCAACTTGTAAGTAATGCTAGCGCTAAGCCAGATACTAACAATTTAAAGCTATTCATTTTGAACCTCCTGTTCCTTTTTATCATCCGTAAATATTATATCTAGAGTCTTGTTTTAGTCATTAAATTCTCTAAAAGAACATAAAATTAACTAATACCTCCACAAAGCTCCTCTTCCCAATCATCATCAAGATCATTAATATCTTCAAGTTCTCCAGACTCCTCTCCATAAGTCCAACCAGCAGTTCCTCTGTTAGCATTATCTCCTCGGTTTTTAGAATTAACACCTTCTTCAATGATATCTTCAATATAAGATTCAAAACTGTCATAATCTAGCCAATTTTCTATAGAATCATCATCAATGTCCTGTGCAATTCTACAATAAACTTCAAAACAGGGTTTGCTAACAGGCTCTCTATCACAAGCTTGATTTTTATCATTTATGTAGTCCATAAACCAATCAATGACATCTTCATTGCCTGAATCTATAGCGACTTCCATCAAATTGTCGCTTCCTTCCAGTTTAGTTGTAAAAGGCTCATGAATGTCATCAAAGTCAAAATTGTTGATTTCTCTTAATATAGCCGTCAGAGTGTCATACTCATCATCTTCTTTTTCAAAAACATTAGCGGCGTCTTCATCATTAATTAGCCAGAATAAAAACTCTCTGGACTCACGAGAGTTCCACTCATCATCAACTAAGTCATCTAAGGATTCAATAGAGACATTAAGATAAACATCAAAGTCTTCAGGATCAA
>JAPORL010000165.1:0-796 GCA_026712605.1 Pseudobdellovibrionaceae bacterium
CCCACTAAACCTGAAAGAAAGAAAATAATTAAAATATTTCGAAAAGGGTGAATCATAAGTTTTGGCACTCTATATGCAATAAAACCACCTATAATCCCACCAACAGCTACAAGTGAGAAAGTATATGCTGTTATTAAGTTATCTCCGTTTGTTTTAGCAAGTAAAAATGCCGTAACTAAACCTAATGTTAATCCTCCTAAAAAATTCTCAATAGTAAACAAAAGAAGAATGTTTTTTAAGCTTTTATTTTTAAATATATATTGTGTGCTGAATACTATTTGATTCCATTTTAGTGATTTTCTTTTTGCATACTTCATATTTGGAAAAGAGATAACTGTCGTAAAACAAAACCCCACAAAAAAACTAACAATATCAATAAGGATAATTTCTTTCATCGTAATAAGCGACAGTAATACTCCTCCTAGAATAGGTCCCAAAAGAAGAGGTGTATTTTGTAAAACAGAAATAAATCCATTATATTTTAGTAAATTTTTTTTATCTATAAACATTGAGGTAGTTGTTTGAAATGTAAGCATCTTAAAACAACTTAATAAACCAGTTATAAAATTGATGAAAATTAAAAAAATAATAGAAAAAGGATCATATGTTATAGCAAATAACATAAAGACAGATGCTATAATAAATCCTATGTCACATAATTGGAGTATTCGTTTTCGATTAACCTTATCTATAAAATGGCCAGCAAACAAACTAAAATATATTCTAGGACATAAATGGGCAAAAGTGAGTAATGCTAAGTCTTCAGGTTGCCCTGTTTTCTCATATACCCACAAAG
>JAPORL010000165.1:806-2826 GCA_026712605.1 Pseudobdellovibrionaceae bacterium
TATTTTGAATTATGTTAGATTCCCTAAGTTTCCAATGTATTTATATCATTTTGGAGTTCATCTAAAATTTGACTATTTTTAAAGTGTTTTCTATAGGGTAGAAGATTCTTCATTAAATATTTTGCATTTTTCACAGATTCGTCAAACATATCTTTCGAGTATTCTTTTTTATTTTTCTGTAATATATTTCTACGAAAAAATGAGATCACGACATATACACTAATAGCATGTAGAACCCTATCTATTTGCCATTTTTTATTCCTAGCATCACCTTGATTTTGTCTCCAAGGGATATTAACTAATGGAGATTCTTCACTATTATAATCTTCTTCTAAAATATCTTTATCGAGTAAATTTATATTAACTGCCTGGTGAACAGATTCATGTAGCAGGTTCTCAGCTAAATACAAACTTGACTTCTCATTTATTATAGATGGAGGAATGTGAAATTGAGATTTTTTAGATAAAAAAGACACGAAAGGAAATACAGGAACACTTAAGGATGTAATTTCAAATTCTTTGTCTTTATAAGATGGCTTTAATTGTACCAAACAAATTCCCGTTAAATATTTTTTTAACTTATTCCATTCATCAGAGTTTTTCTCTAAAAAGTGTAAAGCTTTGATGATATTACTTTTAAAATCTTCATCAGGAATTATTATTTTATGACTTTTTATAGGTAATAAGTTCCATATCCTATCAGATAGTTTTGTAACAAGTTGAAATTGATTACCTATGTTTAATGTCTCAAAAGATTTTCTATCAAATTCAATAGAATAAAGTGAACATAAGTTTTTAACGGCGAGAGGGGGGCCTAATTCGTTTCTATCATACAGCACATCTGTTGAAGAATTCAAATCTACATCAAGATATTTTAATGTATTCATATTTCATCTGCCAATGTCTGATGTTCTTCTATCTTTTAATTTTTCTAGTTTAAGAAATATTTTTTTCTCTTTTCCAGGTACCATTTTGTGTAATGTATTAACCAATATATCTATTTTTTCCTCATTAGATTTATTTTTATCAGGCACTAACTGATTTAATCTATCTGTAATATAGTTGAGTTTTGATCGAGCTGTTTTATGGTGATCAGATATGAGCATACTATGAGGAACAACTCTAGCTAAGCGTTCAATTCTTTCTTCTGGACCTATAGAAGGATCCGGTAACAACTTTTGCAACTTTTTAGAAACTTTTAAGAGGTTTCGACACACCTCCTTATAACTAACTGTATAATCAGGCACAGTATATTTGAGTACAGCCTGTTTATCCAAATATTTTTTTTTTGATTTTAGATAATTTGACAAAATAAACTCCCACCGCACTTTCTTAAAATATAGAAAGCTGAGAATCTCATGATAAAAAATAAGTTAACTATAACTAACTTTGATAGTTGCCTTTATAGTGGGAAATCCCCATCTGGAATCATATGATCTAATCTTTGAGTTAATTTTAAGACTTTTTTGTTCACAGCGACCCTCCTTCATAATTAAATAGAACATAAATAGCACATTATGTAAAGAATTTTTGCGAAGGGTGAAAAAGAAAGCTTTAAAAAAGGCCGTAAAGCTTGTTTATTATGAGTATTGTGTGTAAAAAAGTGGTTTTAAAATAAAACTATTGAGATGTTTTTTTATTAGATAAAAGCTTAGAAAGAATAGGTTCCATTTCTGCAACTGAAAAAACACCTGCTTGTTTTTTTACAATTTGAAGATTCTGGTCTAAGATAAATGTTTCAGGCCATTTTGACACATTAAATTTTTTTGATACTTCAAATTCAGAGTCCCAAAGAATGTAAATGTTTTTATTATTTAAGTTGACGCCTTCTTGCTTTAAAGTATTTAAAAATAATTCTATATCTTTTTTTAAAGAATCATTAGATATGGCTAGAAGTATTACCTGTCCCTTGAACTGTTCTACAATGGAAATAAGATCAGGAAATTCTTTTCGACAGGGTGGACACCAGGAAGCCCAAAAGTTTAAAATAATAGGTTTTCCTTTAAGATTTTCTAAAGAA
>JAPORL010000215.1 GCA_026712605.1 Pseudobdellovibrionaceae bacterium
CATTCTTCTGAATGAATCTTTTCTAAGCTATTAATTTTAATTTTATCTTCAATAAAACTTTTGTGAGAAAGTAAAAAATTTAGAAAAGGAATATTTGTCAAGACTCCAAAAAGCATTGTTTGTTTTAAGGCTTGATTCATTTTTTCTATTGCTCTTGTTCTTGTGCTTTCCCAAACAATTATTTTAGATATCAAAGAATCGTAAAAAGAAGAAATTTGATCTTGAGATTGGTAAGCTGTATCTACTCTTATATTTTTACCTAAAGGCCAACTACAAGAAAGCAGTTTGCCTATAGAGGGTAAGAAATTTTCGTAAGGATCTTCAGCGCATACTCGACATTGAATACTGTAGCCTTTAGCTGTCATTTTTTGATCTGTAAAAAAGGCTGGTTTTTTCATAGCTGTTAAAATTTGAGCTTTTACTAGATCTATTCCATAAAGCATTTCTGTTATTGTATGCTCTACTTGAAGTCTAGTGTTCATTTCTAAAAAGTAAAATTGATTGCCCTGAACTAAAAACTCTAAAGTGCCAGCACCTTCATAATCTAAGAGAGAGCATAATTCATAGCAAGCCGATTGCATCTGATTTTTAATTTTTTCTGGCAGTTGAGAAGGAGCTGTTTCAATAATTTTTTGATGTCTTCTTTGAGGAGAGCAATCTCTATCTCCTAAAATAAAAATCTCCTTGGCCGATGAAATAAAAATTTGAATTTCAATATGTTTAGCTGAATCTAGATATTTTTCTAAAAAAATCTCTTCATTGTTGAAACTTTGTTTGGCTTCTTGACGAACTAAAGGCAGAAGCTGTGTTAGCTCTTTAGAATTATAAGCCAATCTTAGACCTCGACCACCACCTCCACAACTGGCTTTGATCATTAAAGGGTAAGCTATTTTTTCTCCTGCTTTAATGAGATGAGCAGTTTGAGAAGAATCTCCTTTCCATGCTGGTAAAACAGGAACGCCTGCTTTTTGAGCCACTTCTCTTGCTTTTATTTTATTACCAAAAAGAGAAATACTCTCAGAAGAAGGGCCAATAAAAATAATATTATTATTTTCACAAGCTTTTGCAAATTCTGGATTTTCAGATAAAAAACCATAGCCTGGATGAATAGCTGTAGCTCCTGCCGATTTTGCTCCTTCTATATTAGCGGAAATATTAAGATAAGATTGAAGAGGATCTGCTGGTCCGATACAAATCCTTTCATCTGCCGAGCGATAAGCTGAATTATAAATGTCGCCAGCAGAATAAAGCAAAACCGTCTTTAAACCCATTTCCTGGCAGGTGAAAATGATTCTTTGAGCTATCTCTCCTCTATTAGCTATAGCTATCTTTTTTATTAAAGCCATTCTTGTTTTATAGTATAGAAAACTTCTAAAGGCAAAAGTGAAATTTGTTTGAAAAGCTTGTGAGATATAAATCAAAAAACTCAAACATACGGTTTGCCACAGAGCGACTTGTAGTCGCTACTCAGTTCAAATCCGAACTCGTTTTTAGCTTTATATCTCACAAGCTTTTAATCAAAATACTTAAAATATATAAAATAAGGCTTAAAATTTCAAATATGCGGTTAGACACAAAGCGACCTGTGGTCGCTTCGTGTTCAAATCCGGACTCGTTGAGATAAGTTTTGTTTTAGTGTTCAAAGCTTTGTGTTAAGGGAAAGAAACTTAAAGTTTTTTGTAATTTTGACATTGTTTGTTTTTTTCCATGATTTTTTTCGTGCAATAAAATAGCTGACTTTAATGTAGAGGCCTGAGCTTTAGCAAAATTTCTTAAGTTTTTTTTCATAAGGTTTAAGGTTTTTGTTTTTCCTAAATATTCAGATAAAAATTCAATAGTTGGCTCTAACTCAAACATCTGAGCAAGAGCAAAGGCTCTTAAATCTTGTTTCATAAGTTTTAGTATCTCCTCTTTTTTGAAATTCTTTTCTAACATTTCAATCATGGATTTAAGCTCTGAGCTTTTCATCAAAGCAATGGCTCTAAAATCTCTTTTTAACATAAATTTAAAATCTTTGTCTCCCATATAGTCTGATAATAACTTGATGATGAGTTTTAACTGAATAGGATTAGCTAAAGAGAGAGCTCTTAAGTCTTCTTCCATAATTAAAATAATATCTTCTTTTGTTAAATATTTTTCTAATAGCTCAAGACTTAGTGTTAATTCAGAAATTTCAGCAAGAGAAAAAGCTCTTAAGTCTTGTTCCATAAAGGCTCTAACTTTATCTTTTCCTTCTAAATAGAATTCTAAAAAGTTTATTACCAGCTTTAATTGAGAAAGTTGAATCAAAGAGACTGATCTAAAATCTCTTTTAATAAGAGCTTTCAGCTGATACTCTCCTAAATAGTCAGATAAAAAATAAAGAGTTGGTGTTAATTCAGAGATTTGAGCGAGAGAAAAAGCCCTTAAATCTTGTTCCATAAGGATTTTAACCTTATCTTTTCCTCCCACATAATTTTCTAAATGCTGTGGCACAGGTTTAATTTCATCAAAAGGATGACTATAAAAAAAATCTCCCAAAGATTTTCTTAATTTGATTGTCACGGCCTCTGGACTCATATAGTTTTCATAAAAATTTAAAGTCTTTTTAAATCTGGGATAATTGGAGTGATAAAAAAATGAAGGATTTTTCAATCCTTTTACTAGATCAATTTGGCTTATTCTTTGACCTATCTCATTAAAAAAGTTTTTGACATCTTTTTCACTCCAGTTTGAAAAAGATTGAAGAATATCTTTTTCCCATATTTTAGAAAAACTTTCACCTCTTACCGATTTAGTAAAATCTATT
>JAPORL010000044.1 GCA_026712605.1 Pseudobdellovibrionaceae bacterium
CTTCCTTTGCCTCCAAATTCAAAAAACTTTTTATTATATTTCTATAATAATAGAATTTCTTTTTTAAATAAAAATGAAGAAAATAAATTAGAAGAAAAAACAGAAAATAAAAGTTTTCAAAGCCTTATAAAAAATGAAGTGGAAAAACTAAAATCAAGCTACCCTAACATGGAAGTGACAGAAAATTTTCACACAAATGTAAAAATTTTTTCTGGAGATAAAAGATTTAGAAATGTAATCCATGAGTTGCTTTTAAACGCCTTAGAAGCTATGGGAACTCAAGAAAAGCAAAAAATAGATATCACTCTTACAGAGAAAAAAAATGAATTAATATTTTGTGTTCGTGATTATGGAGTAGAAGACTTTGATATAAAAAAAGCCTTTCAAATGTATCATTCTACAAAATCTCAAGTTGGAGTGGGTCTAAATGTAGTCCAATCTTTGGTAACTGCAAATGGAGGAAGACTGGAACTCAAATCTATTAAAGGAGAAAAGGGAACTCAAGCTACTATTTATTTACCTTTAAAATGTTTTTTAAAAGGATAAAATAAGCCCTATTAATATTTTATCTCCAGCAGTAAATCATTAGCTGTAATTTTAATAAGCTTTTTACCCTTTAAATCCCCTTTTAAAAGTTTTTTTGCTAAAGGGTTAAGAATTTCTTTTTGAATAGCTCGGCGAACTGGTCTAGCTCCATAAACAGGGTCAAAAGCGCTCTTAGATAAAAAAGCAAGAGCTTTATCATCACACTCAATTTTCATATCTTCTTTAAAACGAGATTCTACTTTTTTAATTTCATTTTTTATAATGGTTTCAATTTGTTCTTTTTCAAGAGAGTTATAAATTAATACTTCATCCACACGATTTAAAAATTCTGGACGAAAACTCTTCTTTAATAAGTCCATGACTTGTTTTTTCTTATCTTCTTTTTTTATCAAATCACTAATTAAAATATCAGAGCCAATATTGCTAGTCATAATTAACACAGTATTTCTAAAATCTACTGTTCTTCCCTGTCCATCTGTTAATCGCCCTTCGTCTAAAACCTGCAAAAGAACATTAAAAATATCAGAATGAGCTTTTTCTATCTCATCTAATAAAATAACACTATAGGGCTTTCGTCTGACTTTTTCAGTGAGCTGTCCTCCTTCATCAAAACCCACATAACCCGGAGGAGCTCCTATTAAGCGAGAAACATTGTGTTTCTCCATATATTCGCTCATATCTATTCTGATTAAAGATTTTTCTGTATCAAAAAGAAATTCTGCTAGAGCTTTGGCTGTTTCTGTTTTTCCAACTCCTGTTGGTCCTAAAAAGATAAAACTGCCCATAGGATTATCAGCAGATGCAATTTCAGATCTCGCTCTACGAATAGAATCACTAATCACTTGAAGAGCATGATTTTGCCCTATAAGCCTTTTTTTAAGGTGCTTCTCCATAGCTAATAATTTTTCAGCCTCTGTCTGCAACATTTTTTTTAAAGGAATGCCTGTCCACTGAGAAACCACTTCTGCTACTTCCTCTGGTCCCACTTCTTCTTTTAAAAGAGCATTCTCTTCTTTTTTTTGAGCTTTTTTTTCTAACTCTTTAATTTTATTTTGTAATTCTGGTAATTTTCCATATTTAAGCTCAGCGGCTCTGTTTAAAATCCCTTCTCTTTCTGAACGATCAATTTCCTGTTTAACACTTTCAACTTCTTTTTTAAAAGAGCGTAAATTTAAAATAGAAGATCGTTCTTTTTCTAATTGAGCTGTAAGAAGTTTAGTTTGTTCTTCTAAAGTTTTTAATTCTTTATTGATTTGATCGCATCTTTTTTTAGAAACCTCATCTTTTTCCTTAGAAAGAGCTTTTCTCTCAATCTGAAGTTGTAAAATTTTTCTTTTATTTTCATCAAGAACAGCTGGCATACTATGAATTTCAATATTTAAACGACTAGCGGCCTCATCAATTAAATCAATAGCTTTATCTGGTAAAAAACGATCTGTAATATAACGATGAGACAGCTTAACAGCTGAAACGATGGCAGAATCTTTAATCCGCACCCCATGATGAACTTCATACCTTTCTTTTAAACCTCTTAATATGGTTAAAGAATCCTCTAAATTTGGCTCTTCCACTAAAACAGTTTGAAAGCGTCTTTCAAGCGCTTTATCTTTTTCAATAAATTTTCTATATTCATCAAGTGTAGTAGCTCCAATAGTTCTTAACTCTCCCCTAGCTAAAGCTGGTTTTAATATTTGCCCTGCGCCCATAGCTCCTTCTGTTTTTCCAGCTCCTACTAAATTATGCAGTTCATCTATAAATAAAATAATCTCTCCAAGGCTTGAGCTCACTTCTGAAATAAGAGCTTTTAAGCGATCCTCAAACTCTCCACGATATTTTGTTCCTGCAATTAAACTGGCTAAATCTAGAGCCATAATTTTTTTTCCAAAAAGAACTTCTGGAACATCTTTATTTAAAATTCTTAAAGCTAAACCCTCTGCAATAGCAGTTTTACCCACTCCGGGCTCTCCAATTAAAACAGGATTGTTTTTAGTTCTCCTTGATAAAACCTGTATGACTCTGCGTATTTCCTTATCTCTTCCAATAACAGGGTCTAACTTTCCTTGTTCAGCCAACTGAGCAAGATTGCGAGTGTATTTTTCTAAAACTTGAAATTGATTTTCTGGATTCTTGCTTTCTATTTTTTTATCCCCCTTTATCTTATTAACAGCCTTATTAAAGTTATCTAAATTTATATTGTTTTTTTCAAAAATTTGTTTGAGTTTTTTAAAATAGGAATT
>JAPORL010000213.1 GCA_026712605.1 Pseudobdellovibrionaceae bacterium
AACAATAAGCGCTTATATAATAAAAAACATTTTCTTGTTAAAGGAGATAAAAACTGTTTCAAAAAATTAAGACATGGAAGAAGTTAAAAAAATTTATTTTAAACCTTTAATGGAGTTGATTGATCAAGCTCGTCAAGTTCATAATAAAAACTTTAAATCCAATGAGGTGCAAGCTAGTAAACTCTTATCTATAAAAACAGGAGCATGTCCTGAAGATTGTGCTTACTGCTCTCAATCTGCCCGCTATCATACAAAAATTAAAAAAGAAAAACTTTTGGATTTAAAAACTGTTTTAGAAAAAGCTAAATTAGCTAAAAAGCAAGGAGCCACTCGTTTTTGTATGGGAGCTGGATGGCGGGAGGTAAAAAACGGAAGTCAATTTGACAGAGTGTTGGAAATGGTGAAAGAAGTAAAAAAACTGGGCTTAGAAGTTTGCTGTACTTTAGGTATGCTAAGCTTAGATCAGGCTAAAAAATTAAAGCAAGCCGGTTTATATGCTTATAATCATAACTTAGATACTTCCCCCGAGTTTTATCCTAAAATTATCAGCACGCGAGTTTATCAAGATCGATTAGATACTCTTAAAAATGTTAGACAGGCTGGTTTGACAGTATGTACGGGTGGTATTTTAGGTTTAGGAGAAAGTCATCAAGATCGTTGTTCTTTTATTAATCAATTAACTTTAATAAAACCTCCTCCAGAAAGCCTTACAATAAATACTCTTATCCCTATTGAAGGCACTCCTTTAGAAAAACAAAAACCAGTTCCTATTTTAGAAGTGGTAAGGGTCATTTCTGTTTGTAGGATATTTTTTCCCTCTTCTATGATTCGCTTAAGTGCGGGGCGAAAGAATATGAATCCTTCTGAACAGTTTTTGTGTTTTTATTCAGGAGCTAATTCTATTTTTATAGGAGATAAGCTTTTAACAGCAGATAATCCAGAATTGGATACAGACCATAATTTATTAAAAAGTATGGATTTACAAATGAGTTCTTCTGGACAGATTTTGTGATAACAAACTTTTTATTCTGCCAGAGAAATATGCGAGTTATGGTTTTCTAACTTTTTATTTAAATATTGAATTTTATTTTGAATTTCTTTTTGAAGAGTTTGTATTTTTTTCATATAAGTTCCTATCTCATAACCTTTTACAAACTCCATTTTAAGTTCTTCTGGACATGTAGAGACTTCTTTTTTCATTTGAGATAAACTGTAGATATAGCCTGTTTTAAAATTACAATAGCTAATTAAACCCGCTGAGAATCCATTATCATAGGCTTTAGCTTGAATAGAATCTGGCTCTATAGAACAAATTTTTTGTCTTTCCGCAAAGCTATCGGATTGGTTTAAACCTCTTGTGCTATCTTGGCGACCCAATTCATACCAGTTAATTTCTAAACAACTTTGATCTAAGTGATTGCAAGCGGATGTAAAACATAAAATGAAGATAAAATAGAAAAGAGATCGTAGATTCATATTTTTATATTAACATAAAAGTCTTCTAGAGTGTATAGAATTTTTTATCATGAAAATTTTTCTTTATAGTGTTTTATAATTGGTCATTTTTATTAAGATTAAATTTTACAGAGATTAAAAAATTTTTGCTTTATTTTTGAGATTTTTTTGTTAAATTTTTAAAGAGTTTGTTTTTGAAAAGGTATTTTGTTAAGAAATTGTAAAGACATTGTGCGTCCGTAGCTCAATTGGATAGAGCACTAGACTTCGGATCTAGGGGTTAGGGGTTCAAGTCCTCTCGGGCGTGCCATTTAATAGAGAAGAGGCTTAAAAAATTTATATGGTTATGAAAAGAGAGGACTTGAAGCGAATGAACGACCTAAAAACTTTGCTGGGAGCAAAGTTTTTAGGTTAAAAAATCTTGGATGATTTTTTAAGTGAATGAGGTGAGCCTACGCAATAAGCGAGCCTGATGCGAGCGAATGAAGTAGGCAAGTCCTCTCGGGCGTGCCATTTAATAGAGAAGAGGCTTAAAGAGTTTATTTTTTGATAAACAAGTTAGGTAAGTATCCGATCTATTTGACAAATATTAAAAAGGAGAAGTAAATTCTTTTTAGTATGAAAGAAAAAGAGGTAGCTGAAAAGTTTAAGAAATGGCTAGAAAAACAATCTTGGGAAAGCAAGCTTGAGTTTCACACAGAATACGAACTTCTTTATGCTTTAGAAATCAATGAATATAATGGAAAAGAAGATAGATATTTCCAAAAGCGTTCTTTTGAAACTGATATTCTCATATCAGTACCAGTACATGCAAAAAAAGCTTGGTTTCCGGCAGTTGTTATTGAAGTTAAATATAAAAGTCTTATTACACATGATCCTATCATTTATGGAGTGAAAGCCGAACATCATAGAGCCATACATCCTTATTTGAGATATGGAATGCTTGTCGTCGGGGTTGATTCTCTTCCCGGTCGCCTCATACGTCATGGAAAAAAATTTGACTTTTTAATAGCAATTAAAAATCCCATTCCTGAACGAAATAAACAATCTGTCATTCATAAAATACTCCGTAATGAAATTAAAACAGCTATAACAATGAGAGATGCTCTTAAAGATAACCGAAGCCGTCACAGAAAGAAATTTTGGTATTTACATAAATCCATAGAATTTAACCAAAAATGATTTAATTTTTTTATTTATGCCTATTATTAATTATCTTGATTAAAAGCTTGTAAGATACAAAGCTAAAAGCGAGTTCGGATTTGATCACATTGCGACTGCAAGTCGCTATGTAGCAAGCCGCATGTCTAAAGTTTTAGGTTTTATC
>JAPORL010000134.1:0-770 GCA_026712605.1 Pseudobdellovibrionaceae bacterium
TACGATCAATTTAGATTCAAGAAAGACAGATTCTTCTTGTGGTTCTTTTAGTTCCAATGAAGATTTGCAGGATTCCTTTATTCAGAGTTTGAATAAACAGATTCAGTCCTTTAATAAGATTCGTAGTACTGTTATCGAAGAAGGAACATCACCTTTATCACAGTTAATAGGTTTATTTAGATCTCCTGAGAAGGATTCAATTTCAAATACAGTTATTGAAGACTCCTTTGAAAGAGTCAATTATGATGATTCTGTGAGGTTTAGTCATAAAATTAGAAATATGCCTCAATTACAAACCTTAAGTAAAGGAGACTTGAAAGAAATTATTGAATTAGATGATATAAGTAAGAGTATAAACAATCAAAAAACAGGTGCTTTTCTATATGCTCTTTGTGGACTTTGGTTTGATAAATTTTTATCTAATGAATATATAAATGAAGATTTATTTTTAAATGGAGTAAGACAGGCAGTTAAAAGAACATTTTACTATCAGTTGAGAAAGATATATCAGAATGAAAAAGAGAATAATGTTTCTATAAACACCATTAATACAAGTACAGATTCAACAAGAAGTGATGCGCAGGATTTACATGATTTTAAAGAGTCTGTGTTCAATTCATTAAAAAGTTCTTATGACGAGAGATTAAAAACAGTAAGAGATAGAGGAACTATAGATGATCTTTATGAGTGGGTGGATAATCAGGCACCAGAAAGCTATGGATTTGACTCTGAGCTTATTGAAAAATGGCGTGAAAATCTCAGAGGGACTG
>JAPORL010000134.1:789-2758 GCA_026712605.1 Pseudobdellovibrionaceae bacterium
TTGGAAACATTTCTTGTTGATAGAGATCCTTTAGTGAATCATAAACCTTCATGGATGCATTCTGATAATCATGTACCAGGTTTTGATATAGAGAATTATCTATCTGAGGCACGAGCAGCTATAAAAAAACGAAATAATACTTTAAGAGTTTCTACAGATTATCATCCTGTCAGAAAATGTATAAATAATCCTACTCATTTTTTTGGTTTTGAAAAAAAGTTTATTGTTGGGGAGTTTAATGAAAAGAAATACGAAGAAGGGGTGCCTTTAAATCTCAATGTGAGTAAGGCTTTTTTAATGAATACACAAAGGGACCAGGGAGCGAACCAAGGGTTTAATGTGGGAATAGGTAACAGTTTAAGTTTGTTACCTTTATTAATGATACCTTATTTAGGTGTGGCGAAAGCTCTGACAGCTGGTACGGCCCTTCTTGGTCTGTCATTATTAGCAGGGTCTTCTGGTTATGATTATCGGATGTATGAAGGTACAGGTAAGAGAAGATGGCTTAGTATTCAGGTGATTGAAACGGCAGATCTTATTGCCGAGCACACAGCTATCAACATGACGCTAAAAGATTATCGTCAATGTTTGGTGGTGCGACCTCGCTTCAGTGCTTTTTCTCCGTATGAAGATGTTAGTTCTTTTTATCAAATAGGTGATTTTAAACATATTTGGAAAGGGGAAAACTACTTCATTAAATCAGTATATGAAAGAATGGGTATCCTACTGTGCACATCAGGTACAAAAGATAAAGAGGTAACGGAAGATTACTATTATATTTATCCTAATTATCCTATGAACGGAATAACAATGGATATTGCTAGCCATAGAAATAAGCCTTTTGCTATTAGTCTTAGAGGTAAAAATGCTTATAATCATTTTTTAGATGATTTAAGTTGTTATACTTCTGACACTACTGAACCAATAAAACAAAATGAAAAGTGTCGTGATACCAGAGGACAATATGAAAACCTCTTTTTAAAGCATATTGAGTTTGCTGATAATTTAAAAGATGGTTTTGATAGGCCAAAACTATTTCATTTAACGGGTGATGCCCCGGGAGTTTATTCCCCTTATGTGGAACCAGAAGACAGAGATATTCATACTGAAAAAAAATGGCACCATAAAGTCATTAACTGGTTTAGTGATTGGAAGTTGATGGATGCAGATCTGGAAAAACTAGTGAGAGAAGAACCAAAATAAAACCTTATTCTCTCCTGAAAGGTTTATCATTAAAGAATAAAAGCTAAAGGGCTTGTAATTGAACTTTAGTTTTGGTAGTACATCAAAGGATAATGACAGAGGATTTTTTTCAACTAGCTCAAAAAGAGGCTCTTACCTTTGATGATATCTTGATTCTGCCTGGATATTCTGCAATCTTACCTGCTCAAATTTCAACTCAAGTCTCCCTTACGGATAATCTGGTGTTAAGCACTCCTATTGTTTCTGCGGCTATGGATACAGTTACAGAACATAAGATGGCACAGGTGATGGCTCAGTATGGTGGTTTTGGGGTCATTCATAAAAATATGAGTGTAAAAAGTCAGTGCTATGAAGTTCAAAAAGTGAAAAAATATGAAAGTGGTATGATTTTGGATCCTATTACTCTTTCTCCTGAGACCCCTGTCTATAAAGCTTTAGAACTGATGAAGAAGAACTCGATTAGTGGCGTACCTATTACAAAAAATCATCAATTAGAAGGTATCTTGACAAATCGAGATCTCCGCTTTGAAACAAAAATGGATCAAGCTATTTCATCTATTATGACCCCTAAGGAAAAACTAGTGACAGCTAAAGAAGGTACTACTTTAGAGCAGGCAAAAGAGATTTTACATAAACATCGTATTGAAAAACTACCGGTTATGGATGAAAAGGGTTTTTTAAAAGGGCTTATTACCATTAAGGATATAGAAAAAGCTATGGCTTTTCCTAATGCCACAAAAGATCAGCATGGTCGTTTATTTGTGGG
>JAPORL010000078.1 GCA_026712605.1 Pseudobdellovibrionaceae bacterium
TTGGAAATACTAAGTTGCTTTTATATAAAAAAGAGCTAGTATTTTTTAAATGAATCAAGCTCATGTTAACAGATAATTTTCTATCATAACTCTACCATATTATAAACTATGTAAATATGAACTTCAAGTATAAAATTACATACTTTTCTATGACTCATTTTTATAAAATTGTAAGGAAGTTCTGGATTTTTTTCTGCTATTTTTTAATTATCACAACAGTTTTTGTGAACAACAATTTTTGATACTTTTCTTTTGCGATCTATAAAAAAAACGATTTGCCAAGTGTTTTGTTTATTTGTTTTTGCTGTTTGAATTATATAGGTAGGATATATATCACTAAAATAGTGTCCTGTATAATTTCCAAATGATTTTCTAATTTCAAGTGTGTTTTTTCCGATATATTGTTTTTGATTTTTAATAAGGGAACAGGTCATTTTAGCCCTTATTGCCTCTTCATCTTTGTTTCCTGCTACGGACTTAAATTTTGAAACATCCAATATATTGTTACCCCATTTTTTACAAACTTTTTTTATACTCATAAGATCACCCCGCCAAAAATGTTTAGCTTGAACGCATGAGGACAGACTTATGATAGTTACTATTCCTAAAATTGACATTTTCATTTGTCACCTTCCATATTTTTTTTAAGATTTTCTTTCTTAAGTATAATAAAATTTCCCTTTTGTAAATTAGTTCTAAAAGATTTTAAAATAATTTTTTCATTGATTTTCTCTTTTTTTGATAGCTCTGTTGCCACGGCCAATCCTAAACGATTATTTGCTAAATCCATTGCTTGTTCTTCTATGGGTTGTTCATTATTTTTTTCATGGGCATCTAAAATTTGTCGGCTAAACTCTGGACCAAATTCTTTATACAAAAGAAGAGCCCATATAAAATGTCGACAGGCATCACTGGCATCATTTGTTCCGCTTTTTTTAAAAATAGAAAGGCACATCCTTTCCGTTTCCCATGTTAGTTTGTAGGCTGATAGCATTTTTTCGGAAATTTTGCTATAAGAACGCGCTCTTGTTTTGTCAATCCAGGATACAGAGAGGAAAGTTTAAAAGTAAGTTCTTTTCTTGTTGAAGTTTTACAAAGCTGAGGACATATTTCAGGGCATTGAAAAGTTCCCATATCTATTTTTGCAACAACACATTCCATAAGACAATTGCTATCTTTTTTTATTCCTGTATTTTTAAACCAATTTTGACAT
This sequence comes from Pseudobdellovibrionaceae bacterium, assembly GCA_026712605.1. Classification (GTDB taxonomy): domain Bacteria; phylum Bdellovibrionota; class Bdellovibrionia; order Bdellovibrionales; family UBA1609; genus JACOND01. The sequence goes on from JAPORL010000078.1 coordinate 1,214, forward strand.
TCTTTTGTTGCAAAAGTATCTCCTGATAAGAATATACTAAACATAAAATATATTATAGGCATAAGTTTATAATAGTTAAACTGTCACAACTTACAAGATTTTTTCAAAAGCTTTTTTTACTTTGATTTTTTAAGTTTGCTTTTAGATAAAATCAATCTAGTAGATTGATTTTTAGATTCCTGCTTTCGCAGGAATTGTAAATGTTCATTAATTCGCTGACAAAAAAAGAGTATATAAGAAAATAAATAAAGAAAAAAAGGAGGATTAAATGAGAGATAACAGAAGTGATAAGACACTATATAGGAGCTATATTAGTAAATGGAAATACATGATAAAAGACTACGAGGAGGTAAAAAGCAAGAAACATCCAAAGTTTCGTTTTGTGAGCGATTTCTATAAGTTTCATGGGACGAATCGTCAAACTTTTTTAAAATACTATCATCGTTATTTAAGCGATCCGGTTGAAGAAAACCTAGTTCCACGAAAAAGAGGTCCGAGGTGGAAGCTTAGAAGAGGGAGCGATAATGCCTATATTGAACAGAAAGTGTTAGAACATAGTGAAAATGGTGTAAATAGGTATGAGATGTGTCATATATTAAATCCTCTGCTTGAAAAAAAGGGATTAGGGTCAATATCAGCGAGTACAGTTTATCGTATATTTAGGAGGAAAGGAGTGAATAAGTTGAAGCCTAAGATGAGAGAAGAAAAGAAGAAGATAATAAAGGAGAAGTCAGGGGAATTAGCTCATATAGACTGTCATCATTTGTCTAAGGATATTGTATTAGATACAAGGGGTAAGAGATACTATTTATTATGTGTTATAGATGATTGTACGAGGATAGCTTGGGCTGAGGTGGTGGAAGATGTTAGGAGTTTGACAGTGATGTTTTCGTGCTTAAGGCTTTTGAATGTATTGGATAAGAGATATGAGATAAGGTTTGAGGAAGTTATGAGTGACAATGGTTCAGAGTTTTCCTCTCGTAATAATCAGTCATCGCATCCTTTTGAGAGGATGTTGAAGGAGTTGGATATAAAGCATAGATATACGAGGCCGTATAGACCACAGACGAATGGTAAGGTGGAGAGGTTTTGGAGGAGTTTGAATGAGGATTTGATAGAAGGGACAGTGTTTGAGACATTGGAGGAATTTAAGAAAGAATTGGATGAGTATTTGATATACTATAATGAGTTGAGACCTCATCAGGGATTAAATCAAAAGACACCTTTACAGATGAATGCTATTTGTGAGAAAGCCAGAAAGTGATTTTGTCAGCGAATTACTGAACACATACAATTCCTGCGAAAGCAGGAATCTAGAATCTTACATATAAAAAGGTTATAATTCTATAAAAGAAAAAAATATAATGATGAAAATGAAATGGAATAATTTAAAAATTAAACAGCTTGCAAAAAACAGCAACCTCAAATGGAAAAAAGAAAAATTAGGGAATGTCTGTGAGTTTGTCAGAGGTCCTTTTGGCGGTAGCTTAAAGAAAGATATATTTATTAAACAAGGATATGCAGTATATGAGC
>JAPORL010000151.1 GCA_026712605.1 Pseudobdellovibrionaceae bacterium
CTAGATTGTTTACATAGCCCATTCCGGGGAAAGCTTCTACTCCAGAACTCAGAACAGTAGAAAAATCGTCTTCAAAATAAAAATAACCATCAGCTAAACGGATATTAGGGAAGTTAGACTCCCAGCTTATATCTAAACCAGAGAGTTTTTTCCCTCCAATATTGATAGTGCTAGATACAGGATTTTTAATTTTATTGAAGGGATCTGTGTTGTCTCTTTCGTATTGAACACCTTGTTTTTGAACATAGTCTTTGCCATGTCTTAACTCAGCATCAATTGTTTTTTTAGAGCCAAAAGAAGATAGGGGACTTCCACTTAAAGAATTAAACCAGTAATCTGTCATTAAGCTGTGATTTTCACTTATTTGCCAAAGAAAACCTAAAGAAGCTGTAAGAGCTTCTGTTTCTTTTAAATTTTTGTTTCCTTTGCTAATACCTTGAAAATATTGTCCTCGGCAATTGCTTTGATCTCCTAATTTATTTGCTAGATTTTTAAAAGCGGATTTTACCTCAGCAGATAGTTCCTTATTTTCAATGACTGAATCTTGCTCAATTAAAAATTCTTTGATTAGATTATCTTTTTCTGTCTCATCTTTATTTGATAAGCTATTTTTTATTTCTTCAAACTGATTATTTTGTTTTAATTCATTATAACAAGCTACTGTGTCAAAAATAGGAATAAATGCTGTAGATTCAGGTATATACAAAGCGCTTAAATCAGGAGCTTCAAAAGAAGTCCCCACTGAAGCTCTAGCTAAAAAGTTTTCTTGAGCTTGAAATCTTAAAGCCAGTTTAGGGTTAAAAGTCCAGCCAAAATCAGAATAGCGATCCACACGACCTGCCACTTGAAACTCCCACATCTTAGAGAAAATTTTAATAGCTTCTATATAGCCAGCTACAACATTTCGTTTTAAAACCCCAGTATCTACAGCGCTTAAAGCAAAAATTTCATTATCTAAGACTTTAGGATCAGGGGTATTTTTATATCGGTTGTAATAGGCTTGCATTCCAACTGCAAGTCCAACTCCTCCAAAAATTTCACCTGAAAAATCTAAGGAGCTAAATATACGAGTGTCATTATCTTTATAGACAGCATCATAAAGGCGGACAGAGCTAAAATCTCTTACTTGAGGATTGAAAGGATCATAAACTCCAGATACAATAGCTTTTACAATATCCTCTTTGTAAAAATGATTTTTATAATTTTTTCGACTCCATATATTAGACCATTTTAAATTGAAATCAAAATCCCATGTTTTAGACAGATAGCCTTTGAATCCTATAAGTCCATCTAAAAAATAATAGTTTAAAATCTCATCTCTATAACTTTCTTCAAATAAATACTGTAGCTCTCCAGCAATACCAGCCCCTTGACTCATTTTATGATTAGCGGGCAACTCTAAATTATTTATGATAGGCTGTTTTAATTCTTTTGTTCTAATTCCCAAACCCAACCATTGGATATAAAAATTGATGTTATCATTTATATTATATTCTAGATAACTGTAATTAGAAAAAATAAAATTGTTAGGGATTAAGTAGCTGTAAGGGATAAAATTATGATTACAGCCTTCTTGTTTTCTAAACTCTATGGGACAGCTTTCAGCAATAATGACTCCTTGTTTTGTTTTAAAGCTCGCATGAGGAGAATAAGGAAGATAATAATTATTATACCATTTTTTTCTTTGAGTTAATTTTAAACCTTGATCATACTGCAATTGATAAGTGCTGATAAAATGCCCTTTTAAAAGCTTTTTACTGAATACAAAAGAGCTATCTATTCTACTGCCTCCTGGATAGGCTGGTGCAAGTTTTATAGAGAGTTCTGGTTGGGCTATATCTTTTTTTGTAATAATATTGATAACACCTCCAACCACATCTGAACCATAAAGGGCAGAGGAGCCATCTCTTAAAATTTCAATTCGCTCAATAGCAGATTGAGGTATTATATCAGGTTCATTTTCATAAACTAGTCTTGTTCCATTTACTAGAGTTAAAGTGCTTCTATTATGAATCAATGTTGAGCCAAAATTGGAGAGACTAGTGTTAGTTAAAAACTCAGAGACATTGAAATAGCCAGAATCTTCTAAGTCTTCTTTGTTGATAACTGTAATTGGACTGACTCCTTCCATATCAATTCTTTTTATTCGGGAACCGGTTACTTTTATTTTTTCTACTGATTCTTCTTGATTGGAGTTGAGTTGTCTTTGTAAAGAATTTTGAACTGTATTTTCTGCCATAGATTCAATATTTTTTGACTCCCTATTTTGACTCTCTACACTGGTTTGTGTCATATTGTTATGATTAGACAAATAAGCCGAATCATTATTTGCTATTACTATAAAGCTAGAAATAAAAAGTAAAAAAAATTGTAAAAATAACATAAAAGATCTCCTGTTTATTTTTTACTACTAAGACTGTAATATTTTGATATAAAAAAACAAGTATTTTATATCAGTAAAATAGGAAATAATAGAATATATAATTTTCCATGTAAGCTTATACTGACTTAGACTCTTTAAAAGCTACAAAAGTGTGTAAAATGAATTTAGATTTGAATGCATAGCGACTGGAAGTTGCTTTGTGTCAAAAGCCTTGTCTCAATTTTTGAGATTTATTTATAGCTATTTAAGTCTCTTGATGAAAAGTTTGTAAGAAACAAAGCTAAAAAGGAGTTCGGGTTTGAACGCATAGCGACTG
>JAPORL010000185.1 GCA_026712605.1 Pseudobdellovibrionaceae bacterium
TAGGAAGTTTGTCTAAGGGAAAACAAAAAGGAGGTTTGAATTTAGGGGCTAATAAGGTTTCAGCCGGTCCTGGTTTTCGATCCTTATCTAGTCAATCTGCAAGTGGTGGGATTCAAAGTCAGATTTACAGTAAAGGTCTGCTAGCGGGCGCTTTAGGCACTGGAGGTAATATTAAAGGTGGCGGAGGTTATGGCACAAAAGGAACAGCGCAAGGAGGAGGTTCTGCCGGTTATGGGAAATTAAGTTTAATAGGCTCAGGAGGAACAGAAGAATTATTTGCTTCTTCTAATTTAAGTAAAAAGGGAGGTAGTTTTGATTTTAGTATTATAGAAAGAGAGATTATTAAGCATATTGGAATTATTAGGCAGTGTTATGATAAAGCTTTATTATCGGAGCCCAGTTTAAGAGGTTTGTTTAAAATTCAATTTAGTATTAACACTAAAGGAGAAGTAAAATTTTCAAAGGTGAGATCGGATTCTCCGGTTCAATCTCGATACATAAACTCTTGTATTTTAGGAGTTATAAATAAAGTTCAATTTCCTATTTTATTATCAACTGATATTGTTATAGATTATGCTTTTGATTTAAGCTCTTTAGAAACAAAAGGAGGAGAGTAATGTTTAAAGTAAAACAGATAGTTTTATATTTGTTGTTGGTGACTTTGTTTTCATGCCAACGAAATCCATTAGAAAATAGATCATACTCTCAATTTGAGGGAGTTTTAAAAACAGGTTCTCAAAACTCTCCTATTTTTGATCAAATTCTGATTAATAAGATTCTTAAGCTTAATATTGAAGGTGAACAAGATTTAAGGATGAATTTTTATGAAGGAAGGTTTCAAAAATATAATATCCATTTTAGGTTATTGAATGATTTTTCTTCAAAATATGAAGTAAGGCTTAAAGATAACCCATTTTCTCAATTAGAAGATTCAAAATGGAGCTATGATTCTAAAACACAAACAGGTGTTTTAAAATGGACTCCTAGTGAAACTTTTAATGGAAAGGAAAATTACAAACTTTTTTCTATAATTTTGCCTATTGAATTGAAAAAACTAGGTCATCCTGAAAAAGGCTCTACTTTAAATGTATTAAGAAAGATTATAATAGCTGTAGTAAAAAACAATACTGCCCCCAATATATTTAAAGTTCAAACAAAATATGACAGCTATATTAAACTAGATGATGGACATTTTTATAGGGATTATATGTTAGCTAATTTGGATTTGAGTTATTATGATGTATTATTTTTAGGAAGTAAAAATTTCAATCAAAAAGTAGATAAAAATTTAATTTTTTATACAAATGATATTTATTGGCGTTTTAAATCTATAAAAGAATATGAAGAAGATAAAAAATCAGCATTAGGTTTTGGAATGGTTTTTGATAAGTTTAAATTAACAAATAAAATAAATAAAGAGATACCTGTTCATTTAATACCTTTTGTAAGGCAATCTTATTACAAAGCTATCCCAACGAAAGAAGGAAAATGTAAAAATAATCAAATAAGCAAACAAAATGATAGCCTTTGTTTTTCTCCTATAGAGGATTTAAGCTCAGTGGCTTTTACAGATAAGATTTACATTAAACATTATAAAACTCCGCCCAATATTGATAGGGCTGACTTATATTATAAAGTAGATTCTTCAGTTTTATGCGGAATTTATTATGATACACTGGGATCTGATTTTATTATCCATAACAAAAAATGGGTAGAAAAAGATTCAAAAAAGAGCTGTTATTTATCTTTAAATAAATTGTATTTGTATGTACAGTCACAGAAAAGAAGATTTTTTATTGATGAAAAAACAGATATCTATGCTATTAAAAAATCTGGTAATAGTTCTGATGTGATAGAATTAGATAAATCTCAATGGGAAGTAAGTTTCTATAGATTGCCAGAATATGTTAAATGGCAGTTAGCTGGTCATCAACCTATCCTAGATAATACGATTCCGTTTTATTTACTAAGACAAAATATTTCTAATCTATCTAATATAAAGTATGATAGAGATAAAAAAAGCCAGCCTATAGCTTTTTTTATAAAAGATATAAATTATACAGGCAGTCCTTTTCTTGAAGTTATAGAAAGTGAAGACGATATTCCTCCTTGGCAGATTCCTTTTAAATTTATATCAGTTCCTAAAGGCTATGTTAATAATACAAATTGGAAAATAGCTTATAATATACAATTAGAAAATTCATTATTAGAAAAAAACTCAGGTAACTTTGAAGAATATTCTCTAAAGTTTCAACCTGTTTCTTCAAATGTAGGAGAAGTAGGGAAGCCTGTTAAAATTAATTTTTTTGTATTGCCTTTTATTCAACTTAAATATAATGAGATTTTTGATCCACTTAATAGTTTAAAATTAAAAAATTCATTGATATCAACAAATAATTTTGTAGAGTGGCGAGAAACAACTCTTAGTATAAAAACTCAAATTAGACAGGACTATATCTTTCCTCCTAAATTTAAAGAGAATTTATTAAAAATCTTACCATGGCCTAAAAGTATAAATAATTTAGAAGATATTTTAAATATAGATTTTAAACCGGTATCTAACTATGGATGTGATAGTGATTCATTTTTTAAAGAAAGCTTTTGTGAGTGTTCAAAAATTTCTTATCATGAAATAGAAGAAACAGAAAATAGTATAGAACAGAGCTCTGCTTCTGCAGTTTGCTCTTATTAC
>JAPORL010000234.1 GCA_026712605.1 Pseudobdellovibrionaceae bacterium
GAGTCGCTATGTGAGTGAGTTTTGTTATCGGCATAATCAACGGAATGCGAACACCATCGATCAGATGGGTTATTTAGTCAGTGATATGGTGGGGAAGAGGATTAAGTATAAAAAATTGATAGGGAAATGAGTGAAGAACTTTCTCAAATATCGCCAAAATCAATTGGGAAATTTGAATTCTATAAACTTGGAGCAAGTACTTTAAATCAATTAAAAGATAACAATGTATTTAAACAACAAGTACCGGAGGAATTTAAGAGAAGAAAACCAGATGGGTTAATTATAAACGATAAAGAAATTAAAGGATTTGTCGAGTATAAGCAAAATAAATACCTTCAAACTGAAGAACAAATTTCTAAAATAGTTTCAGATTGGAAAGAAGTTGCCAAATCTTTTTGTAATCTTCTTATAATCTCTTCTGGAATTAAAACATTTTGGATTAACACGAAAAACGGAAAATCAATTATTGGAAAAGATGGTTCTGAAATTAACCTCCTATTTGATGTAAAAACAATTCAAAATGACTCAGTAACACATGAACAAACAAAACTCATTGAGCAAATAATTAATCAAATAAATAATGTTATAACATTCGATAATAATTCACTTCAAAGTAAAAATGAAGCGAATCTTATACCTCTTGCTAAAACAATGTGGCAAAAATTATGGGTTCAATCAAATAATATTCCAGAAAAATGTTTATATAATGTTGTAGAACTTTTTGTTTTTAAGTTTCTCAGTGATTTAGATGTTCTTAATTCTCACTGTAATTTTCAACAAGTCTTGAGTATACGAAACAATAATTGTAACGAGTCTGCTCTAAACTATTACGCTAGAAATAGTAGACCTGAAATTCAAAAGTTATTTCCTTCAGGCAATGATGACACTTCAATTATTAACGGCACTGTGTTTGTTGATGAAAATGGAGATGCAAATAAAAGTTATAGTCAATTATTTAGTGAGTTACTTGATTGTTTGAATGAGTTTGAAAATAAACAAGGTTCATTTAGAAAGATTGATCATAATTTTAAAACTAGATTGTATGAATTATTTCTTAGACAGAGTGCGGGAGTAAAAAGATGGGGACAATATTTCACGCCAAGAAAAGTAGTTAAGGCAATGATAAAAATGATTAATAATACATCCTTTCATGAAAATTCAAGAATTTGCGATCCTTTTTGTGGTGTTGGTGGATTTTTATTAGAACTTATAGCCGAAAAGTCTGAATTACGTTCTCAATTTAATCCTTTAAATGGTAGAGTTAATCCAAAAATTCAATTAATTGGTTATGATAAAGGTACAGATGAAAAAGAAGATGAAAGAACAATAATTTTAGCAAAGGCTAATATGCTAATCTATTTTTCGGATCTTATATCCGATTATCATGATGAAAGTTTTTTAAAAGAGTTTACAAATAATGCAATAAATAAAGTATTCCACTTATTAAGATCCAATATAGGAACTTTTGGCAAAATTGATGATGAAGAGTATGATTTAATAATTACAAATCCACCTTATGTTACTAGTGGCTCAAAAAGTCTGAAAGATGCTATCAAATCGGAGGGAAAACAAAAATTTTATGAAGAGGTTAATGGAACAGGAACTGAATCACTTGCTATTACTTGGATAATAAAAAAACTTAAACCAAACGGTCAAGCTTTAGTAGTTGTCCCAGACGGTTTACTTAAACAAATTTCCGTACTAAAGTATATTAGAGATAGGTGTTTTATAAAAGCTATTATTTCATTACCTCAAAAAACTTTTTACGCTACAAGTAAAAAAACTTATATTATGAGTCTTTTGAAAAAGCGAAATTTAGAGCAACAAACAAAACCTATTTTTACTTATTTAGTTACTGAAACTGGAGAATCTAGAGATACATATAGATTTGATATTCCTAAAAACGATCTAACAGAAATGGCTAATCTATACAACATATATTTAAATATATCCCAAGATGATTTTAAAAATTTAGGGGGGGGGTGGGACAAAATGCAAGTTAATTCCGTATGATGAATTTGAAACGTTTACGAATTGGAAAATAGATCATTTATGGTCAATAGAAGAAAAAATCAATCTTGGTATAAAAACATCGATTAACGAAGTAAGTTCTGATGTGTATTTAAATTTTTTAAAAAAAAAGAAATCAATATTTAATAATTTAACTTCTGAGTTCATTAATGGTCCAATTGACAAATTTAACCATTATAACAATATACAAACTAAAAATATTAGACTTGATAACTCAAAGTATTTTGAGTTTCTGTCATCTATTTCAACAGGATGGACTAATACGGATTTGTATAAATTAAATACTCAAAATGAACAAAATTTTCCAGTTTATTCAGCAAAAAAGAATCCAATTGCATTTGTCAGTGAATCAGACCCTAAATTAATTAATTGCTCAGATAAATGTAAATTATTTTCTTTTGCATCTAATGGAAGTTCATCAGGGTCTAATTTTGTAATACATGAGAGACCATTTTATGTGTCAAATGATCGAGTCGTTATTAAAGTAAAAAATGACGAGGTTTTGGTTGAATGGTTAAAATATGGATTAAGAAACATGAGATACGAGTATGATTTTGCATGGGAAGAAAAAGCTAATATAAAATCTATCAAAGCAAAAGAAGAGAAAGTGGCAATCCGAGTAGATAACAATAAATTGGAGGACCTGGAAAAACAAAA
>JAPORL010000120.1 GCA_026712605.1 Pseudobdellovibrionaceae bacterium
GTATATACAGTGAAACTCCAGATTATTGGTTACTGGGTTGATAAACAGAGGAATAGGAAAGCTATTCTTAGAAAAAGAGTCACATTTCGTCTTTCTTCCAAATTTTTGAATTAATTTATTATATTACCCCTACTCCTTTTCTCTCCAAACATTTAAAACTTAGTGTACTTTTATGAGGTTCAAATCCTGGTCTAAAACCCTAAAAATCAAACCTTATTCCGATAAGAACAGTGTCTCTTTAAAAGACATTGTTAATTATTTTTTAAAGCTTTCTCCTCTTTGTGACGATGAAACCTAATGATTATGCGATTTGAACCTGGAGAGTTTGGTTTAAGGAAAAATTTAGAGGAGATTTCTTGTGAAAATACAAAAAGATGAACCCGCTTATTCTCTTGTAAAATCTATTGTGAATTTTGTATCACAAAGCCGAGGACTCAGATTTTTAGAAAGCGGTACAGATGAACTTATTATATGTCAAAGCATTGATGGAAAACACTTAAAAGTGAACACCAATACCATAGCTGAAGTTCTACCTCGTAAAGATTCAAACAAAGAGTTATTTTTACAAGTTAATTTTTCTGATGGTAAAAAAGTCATTCTTACTGACAACCTTATTGGGTTCAAACCAGCTATTTATTCTGACCTAGATATGAATCGCCTACCAAAAGTAGTTACGACACCTGATTTAATTAGTTTTATTGAGGTCTTAGAGGATTCTTTATATGATACGGAAGTAAGTATGGATGAAATTGAAGATGTAAAGCAATATTTTGAATCTGTCCTTATGGGGGCAGAAGCTATTGGTTTTAATTTAATTTGTGAAAGAATATGGATAGCTCGGCTCTTAAATCATCAAATATCTACTGGCCACTGTTAATATTAAAATGTAAGTTTGTTATTTAATTCTACCTGCATCAAATATCTACTAGCCTCTGTTAATGTTAAAGATAAAATGATAAAGTAATAACTTGAATCATATTAAATATCAGGGGGTGTAGCTCAGCTGGGAGAGCATCTGATTTGCATTCAGAAGGTCGCAGGTTCGATCCCTGTCACCTCCACCATTTTCTTATATCTTATTGAAATTGCTTAACACTTGTTTCTCTACTTACAATATAAAGACTTTTGAACAGCTTTTCCGATACCAATATCTGATTATTGAACAAAGTTTAAAAGAAGGAAAAGCTCTCGTCCCTATTATACCTCTTGTCTTCTCTCATGGAAAGAACCCTCAGAAGTGGAAACTCTCTTTCCAAGAGGCTTTGGGGGATCCTCATTTTTTAAGTTTGCCTCTGTCTTTTAGAAAAAATATGTTAAACTTTGAGATAAGGTTATTAGACATACAAGATAAAAAATGGGAGTGGCTGTTTAGGGACTCTCGTTTTCAGAGCCGAGGGGTTTTATACTTACTAAAAGAAGTATGGTCAAAAAAACTAAACTTTAAAAAAGTATTTTCTCTTTTTAAAGAGATGTTAGAGTTTCAAAGAGATAAAGAGGGTATAATAATAAATATATTTAAGTATTTATTGAAGGGCTATAGGCTCAAACCAGCAATATGTGAAAAAATGGAGTTAGAGATGATAAAAGAGGGGTTAATACAGAAAGGAGGATATATGGACGCACGGGATTATTTTAGAGAAGAAGGACGACTGGAAGGAAGGCAAGAAGAACGACAACAACTTGTTCTGAATATGCTTAAGAAAAAATTAGATATTTCTGTTATTACTGAAGTCACTGGTCTTTCTGAAAAAGAAATAAAAAAGCTAAAAAATGGGAAATAAGTTGTACTAGTTATGACTTAATCTGACAACTGAACTAAAGAAGTATATCTTCATAGGTGTCTTCTGATATGTATATCTACACTGAACTCACAAATTGAGATTCCTTCTTTTTCTTTTGGTATCTGAAATATTGTAAATATAGTTTATCTATGTCTATTATTTGAGCTTATTTTAATAGTATTATAATAAAAAGCAATTTTATTTCTGCTTTATAGAGTTTTGAATCAATACACTTCTTGAGGGCTGACTATTTTTACTTTTATAATCTACAATTACCTTTTGTAATCTATCCAACAATGGTTTAAATCCCGTAAAATCAACATCAGAAAATTTTTGGGGTAACATTTTTGTTGCAAGTATCTTTTTTCCATAGTGTTCAGAGTTATTAAATAAACCTTTCTTTTCTTTGGGAAAAAATTTTCCATTATAGTTAAATGATTTAAGCTGTTCTTGATTAAATAAGTCTTCAATACAGGTTTCTGTCTTTTGATCTATATGTGGCGTTTTAATAAGATATAAATTTTTAAAAATAGGAAAAAAATCATCATCAGAATCTATTTTGATATCTTTTTCAAATTGATTTTTGATTTGTGTAAAAAGTGTTTTAACTCCTTCATCATTATCTGTTAAAAGAATTACAGGATTCTTAGGGGTTTCCCATCCATGGTATTTTTTAAATCGCTTTTTATATATGTTAATTAAATTTAAAAGTTTTCCTATTCCTTCTCCATCACTTTTTCCTCCACTAAGTTGTAGAACTTTTTTATTATTGCCTTTAGAACGATCTAGGAAGTGAATATTATAATTAATTTTGTTATTACTTCTTTTAATTAGACTTGGATATTGATCTATCATGTTTTTAAGAGCTAATTTAAT
>JAPORL010000138.1 GCA_026712605.1 Pseudobdellovibrionaceae bacterium
AGATACAAAGCTAAAAACGAGTTCGGATTTGAACACATAGCGACCATAGGTCGCTATGTGGCAAACCGCATGTCCGAGTTTTTAAATTTGTATCTTACAAGATTTTAACTCATTAAGCTTAAGAAAAGCAAAACTCGGCTTTTAAGCTTGATGTGTTAGAATCCAGTCCTGATATAAATACCCTTTTTTCTCCTTTAAAATCAGAAGCTGGAGTTTTAATCTTCCAATAATCCCGACTAAGTCCTGTTTTGTTATTTTTTTTAAAAAGCAAAACTTTTTTATAAGTTCCTATTTGCTTTTTTCTTTTTTCTTGAAAACGCTCTTCACTGAGTTTTCTTAAAATATCAGCTCTCCTAACAACTTCTTTTTGATCTAAAGCTTCATACTTAAAAGCAGAATAAGTTCCAAGCCTTTTACTATAAGGAAAGACATGCATGTTCGTCCATGAATGATTCTTTAATAAATGACAGCTTTCTTCAAAATCTTGTTTAGATTCTGTAGGAAAACCTACAATAATGTCCATTCCCACAAAAGCCTTAGGAACAAATTTTGCAATATTTTTAAAAGCCTGTTCTACTTCTTTTTGAGAGTATTTTCTTTTCATAGATTTCAAAACTTTTGAGTTGGTGCTTTGTAAGCTGATATGAAAATGAGGACACATTCTTTCATTTTGATAACAATCTAAAAGACGATCTGTTATTTCTATAGGCTCTAAACTCGTTAAACGAATTCTTGGAATATGTGTTGTTTTTAATAAATATTCAATCAAGCCTTCTAAACCTGTTTCACCATCTTTATAATCTCCAATATGAACCCCTGTTAAAACGACTTCTTTTATATCTTTATCCTCTAGTTTTTGAATGGAATCTTTTAGAAATTCAGTAGAAAGACTTTTACTTTTTCCTCTTGCAAAAGGAATAATGCAAAAAGAACAAAAACTATCACAGCCATCTTGAATTTTCAAAAAAGCTCTTGTCCTATCTGAGCTGGGAGATACAAAATCACTATAAATTTCTTTGGTTTTAAAAATGTTAGACTTAATAACTTTATTGGTATTTTTTTGTAATAAGCTTTGCTCAATAATATTTTTTAAATTTTTTCTATCTGAGTTTCCAACAACTAAATCAACAAACTGAGAATTTTTATAAAGTTCTGTTTCTACCTGCGCCCCACAGCCTGTTATCACAACAAAATTATTTGAGCTAGATTTTTTTATTTTCTCGGCTGTTTTTCTGATTTCCTTACCTGCTTGAGCGGTAACAGCGCAACTGTTTAAAATAACAATATTTTTTTTACTTCTTAAACTAGAAAGTTGTTTTTTTATTAACAAACTATCATAATGATTGAGCTTACAGCCGAAAGTTTTGATCTCCATAACAGTATTCTTAAAAGTTTTAGTTTTTTAAACTTTTTTGTATAACTCCTCCTCCTAAAATTTGTCTATCTCTATAAAAAACAGCAGATTGCCCAGGAGTAATTGCTTTTTTAGGTTTTACAAATTTTAAAAGATAGTGTTCCTTTTTTTTATAAATATAAGCTGGATTCCCCTCATCATGAAAACGAATTTTAACATTTAATTTCTCACCGGAACGGGCTGGATTCAGCCAATGCACATCAACCACTTCTGCAAAATCAGAGTAAAGGTGCTTTTCTTTACCAAGCCAAACATCTTGTGTTTCAGAATCAATTTTAATCACGAATAAAGGATAGCGGGAGCTAATTCCCAAAGCCTTTCTTTGACCAATTGTAAAGTTATGAATGCCATTATGCTCTGCTAAAACCTCTCCTGTTGGAAAATGTTTCAGTAGACCTTTTTTTAATGGAGTCCATTTGTTATCTTTTATATAGTTTTGAACAAAATTTTTATAACTATTTTTACCTACAAAACAAATCCCTGTAGAATCTTTTTTTTGAGAAATAGGTAAGCCTTTCTTAGCCGCAATGTCTCTCACTTCTTGTTTACTCATAGAACCCACAGGAAATAAAAGTAAGGGTAAAATTTTTGGATTAAGAGTAAATAAAAAATAACTTTGATCTTTTACCGAGTTTGAGCTTGTAAATAATCCATATTTACCATTATTTAATTTTTGGACTTTAGCGTAGTGACCCGTCGCTAAAAAATCACAATTTAACTCTTCCATTTTTTTTATCAGATAATGAAACTTTAAAAAAGTATTACAATTCAAACAAGGAATAGGAGTTTTTGCTTCCCTATAATCCTTAACAAAAGGCTTTATCACTGTTTCTTCAAACAGCTCTTCACTATTTAAGACATAAAAAGGGATATCTAAAATATCACAAACCGATCGAGCGTCCTGAACATCTACATGCGAACAACAGGTCCCATAGCCCTCACTGCTTTTGCTTTTGGAATAATCCCAAACTTGCAAAGTCGCTCCTATAGGCTCATAACCTTGATCTTTTAAAAGACTGGCTGAAACAGAGCTATCCACTCCACCACTCATAGCCACTAAAACTTTCTTTTTCATTAGTTGTTTTTTAACAAAAAAGCTCTAAAAAATCAAGCCTATCTGAGTTCTTGAGATTATTTATTCCTGTTTAAGTTTATTGATGAAAAGCTTGTAAGATATAAAGCTCAAAAACTCAGACATGCGTTTTGCCACAAAGCGACCTATGG
>JAPORL010000112.1 GCA_026712605.1 Pseudobdellovibrionaceae bacterium
ATTGATAAGAGTTTTTTTTTTTTTTTTATCTAAAGAGGATTTTCCTTCACTTTGAGATCGGAGTTTAACAACATTACGATCAACAACCCAAGCCCGATACTCTTCCATAAGATCTAAAACTAAAGCCATTTTTCCGGGACGCTTACTATGTAAAAGACCAAGATAAGGCTCTAACCCTGCATTGATAACAGCGTTTAACACATAACTACTCAAAACAGAATAGCCAAGATTTAACATAGAATTATTGATCTCCTGACTCCCTCTTCCTTCTCTTTTTTTAAAAGAAGAGGATAATAACTTTGACTTTCGCAAAGCTTGAAAATAATTATTAGCGCTTGCTCCTTCAAAACCCAGTAAAGTTGTTATATTTTTTGAATGATTTGCTTTTTCTGAATTTTTTAAAAGTTCTTGAATAGCTGATTTTAAAAAGTAACTCTTATGATATTTATCTAAATAACTTAAGACAGCTCTTTGATTTTTTATTTTTGCAGAAATAATCTTTTTAGCTAAAGCTAAAGTATTATTTTGACAAAAAGCCATTTGAGCCATTCTAACAGAAACCACCCCATGCTGAGATTGTCCTAAAATGGCAGAATGAGCTATTCCACGAAAATCTAAAAAAAAGGTCTTAATCCCTCTAGCACTTAAGCTTTCTATTAAATCGCTTGAAATACTAATCCCATTTTTTGCAATAGATAGAGTGCGAAGTCTATTTAGAGGGTAAGAGACAATTTCATCTTTTTTTTTTATTGATATTTTATGCTGATCAAGACCTATAAAAGAACCAAAATCACAAACAACTAATTGTTTCATTTTTTAAAAAACGGCAAATTATCCTAGTATTCTAAAATATTTTAAACTATAAATTTTTAATTTGAATAAAAAAAACAGAAATAACACTATACTTTGACTTTCTTTTGTTTTTACTTCATATTAGTAGTTGTTATCCCCGTGATTTACGAATAAGGGGGTATGAAGCGACTCAAGAAGTCGCTTTCGTCATTTTAACTAAAGTCAATTTAGTAAAGAAAAGGAGAAAATTATGGGATGCAGAGTATGTGTACAATTTATAAATTCTGAATATGGAGAATCACCTATAATTTATGCCCATGCTCATGGGGCAGAACTTGCAGAGATAGCTAGAGATTATCTAATAAAGCTTTATAAAGAAACTAAAAAAAGGGGAGAACTTCATTTGCAATGGAAAAACCCTTATAGAGTGTTAGCCAATTTTATGAATTGTTGGCTTGATAATGATTATAACATGTTCATTCAGAATAGTAACAATCATTATGCCCCTGATGATGCAGGGCTTTACAAATTCATATTAGGAGAGAAAGATTTTACTATAAAACATATACCAGGGGAATTTCAATCTCAGCCAGTAGTAAAGAGAAGCTGAAGAATAAAAAAATAGAGATTTTTGTTCGCTAATAGTGATTTACTTGATCATATACTTGAAGCTCAACTTTTCTGTAGCCTCTTTGTTTGTCTATATATAGAATGGAGGAGTTCTATCAATTTTTTGTTGACAAATTACCTTGTTTTAATATAATGAAAAAGACAATAAGGAATTGAGAAACATGTCTAAAATTTATCATATTGTTAAAGCTGGAAATCATTGGGCTGTAAAAAATAATGGTTTGACTCTTTCTGGACATAATACTCAAAAGGAAGCTATTGAATCAGGAAAAATGATTGCAAAGTTGACTAATGGTGAATTATCTATTCATGGCAAAAACGGCAGAATAAGAGAGAAAAATAGCTATAGCTCCAATCCTTTTCTAAAAGGCTAGCTTTTGGCTGTAAATATAACAAAAATTCAGTTATCAGAAAAACAGAAACAAGTATTGAACACAATACTTGAAGACATATTTTATTTAGCAAGCACTCTTAATAAGATAACTGATTCTAGAAGTTTAATACACTTAGCCCGTATTTCTATTATTTTTAATTATATATCTTTAGAAACTTTACGAAATTTTTATTGTGAAAGGTTAGGTTTAAAACAAGATAAAAAAACAAGAAATTACACTTGGCAATCTTTTTTTAAATATAAAGATCATACAAGAAAAATTGATCTCCTGTTAAAATCAAAAAAGTATGTAGGCTTTCAAGAAACAAAAAACATGGAAAACTTTATAGATGAGTTAAGGCAATACAGGAATTTAATTTTACATAGAAGTAATTTATCAAAAAAGAAGCACAATAAGAGTTTAGAAAATTATTTAAACCATATAAATCAAAAGTCTATAGAAAAGCTTTTTACTAAATCTAGAAATTGTATTGAAATCATGAACTATATTATGAAAATAGAGACTTAATTGTAAGCTAGAAGTTGTTTTCATTTAAAATTTGACTTTAATAATAATTTGATAAATTATCAGAAAACATGGAAAAAAACATAAAAATTAAATCATTTTTATTAATTCATTTTTTAGAATCAAATATTGTAAAGTTTCCTTTGGCTTGATATTTTAATAATTCTGCTTTTTGTGATTTCTCCCAATATGTTTTAATCTCTTCTAATGTAGCACAAAGGTTTTTAATATCTTTCTTTTCTTCTATTAAGTTTTTTAGACTTTTAATATCTTCTAATTTTTCAGATTCTATATATTCTTTTCTTAAAT
>JAPORL010000131.1 GCA_026712605.1 Pseudobdellovibrionaceae bacterium
TAAAAAATCTATATGATTTCAAATTTCATAAAAATAAAATTTTCAATTTTAAACAGCTATCTTGTTTGATTTTTTAATTTCATCTACTAAAGAGATAATGGCTAAATCCTGATCTAAAATAGATAAAATCATTTTTCTTTTTAAATTTAAAATATCTATTAATTTCTTTTTTTCTTGCTTATTAACTTTTACAGCTTTTATTTTATTTGAAGTTTGATCATCTAGTTTTTTAATAGCATTCAGTAGTATCTCTCTTGAATAATAAAAATTTTCTAGATTATCTGTGCTTCCTTCAGATAGTCTTTCAAGCTCATCCTTATTAATTTCGTGAAACTTTAATAAATAAGAGTTTTTTTGTTCTAATAATTGAAACAATGACATATCTTCCAAGCTCATTTTTAACCTCCCTGTCTAATGACATTATGACACAAAAAAAATTAAAATATCATGTCAATAATTTATCCTTGTCGATCGGCGGGATGCTCAAAAATGACTTTAATTTTCAACAACTTAAGTAAAGTGTTGGTTTTTTGATAGGTTTTTAGTCTTAAAAAAAAATATTATTTTTTTTAAATTTGTCTCAAAATGAGACAAGTCATTAGTCTTATTTATAGAGAAATTTGATTTTTCTTGACAAAAAAAGAAATTTTTTAGATTAATGAGAGTTTAATTTTCTATAACAAGCTTTAAATTCAAGAATCATTCTAAGAGCTATAAAAGTTGTCAAATTAAAGTATGTATAAAAAAATTAAAAAAATGAATTACAAGATTACAATTTCAAAAGAATTACTATATTTTCCATAAAGCTCGATACTTTTTAAAACAAGCTTTTGTATCAGAGTTTGTAGGACAAATCTCAATTAAAGTATGAGCTTTATTACATTTAAAGTTATGATTTTTTTTGTAGCTTTTATAATTTAAAGACCATAAGTTAGCCAGAGCTTTAAAAGATAAATTGTGAGAGTTTAAAAAAGCAGGATTATTAAATAGTCTGGAAAAAATTTGTCCGCCTTTATTATTTATCACAATTAGAGACCAATCTGGGATTTTTTTAGAATTCCAAAAACCTGCCATATCATATAAAAGACTTAAGTCTCCTAAAATGGCTATATTATGTTTTTTTGATTCACACTCTCCAAAAAAACGAGATACCAAACCATCAATTCCATTTACGCCATACTGACCAGATATATGGATATTTTTTTTAGGATAAAAAAGCATTTTATCCCAAAATCTAATAGGAGAGCTATTTCCTAAAAATATTTTTGAATTTGATTTTAAAGATTTTTTTATAGTCCAAAACCAAGCTTCTTCACTTTCTGGATGTTGCTTTAAAATTTTTAAATATTTTTCTAGCTGAATGTGATCAATATTTTTTAATGCTGAGCCAAAGTCTTTTAAATTCAGTAAGTACTTTTTTAGCTTATCTATGTTGAAAAAAAGAGGAAGATTGAAGCTTTTTCTTGATAAAGCGGAATAATGAGGAGCCGAGCTTAGATTTAAAACAGGGAGTTTATATTTTTCTAAATCTCTCCAAAAACGAGTCCGTGGCACTCCACCCAATCTTATAACTCCGTCAATTTGTTTTGTTTTCACAGCATAGTTTAATATTGGTTCGCCTGACATAAAACTAGGGATGTCAGATTGTAAATTGGAAAGAGCTTCAACATAGATTGGATTGGGATAGTTTTTTAATAAGCTTTTAATTTTTGTTTGTTCCTCTTTTTTTAAAGAGCTAACTAGAATTAAAGGTTTTTTACATTTTTTGAAAAATAAAGAAAATTGTTTTTCAGAATTATTATTTTTAAAATTGTTTTTCAAAACAAAAGAGTTCTTTTTTATTTTTAAAAAATGAAAGGTTTTAACCGCTTTATCAACTAAAGGCTCATCAAAACATACATTTAAATGAATAGAGTTAGAGTAAGATAATCCAGCTATTTTTTTTGAAGTTTTTATTTGTTCATAATATCTTTTGTAAGGATAATTTTTCATTAAAACTTTCAGATTAAGGCTATCTAAATCAGATTTCTTAGAGATATTTTGAGAAAATAAGCAATAATCTTTAAAAATATTTATTGTATTTTTAAGCGTTTGAGGTGATCCTTTTTTACCAAAATCTAAGGGACGATCGGCTGTGATTAAAATTAAAGGCACAGAACTATAGTAAGCCTCTGTTATAGAAGGCAGTAATTCTGTTACAGCTGTGCCTGATGTACATATAATGGCAACGGGGTTTCTATCTCGGTAAGCTCGGCCTAAAGCAAAAAAGCCTGCTGACCTTTCTTCAAAAAAATAAAATAAGTTTAAGCCTTTACTGTGAGATAAAATTTCAATAAAAGGAGCCGCTCTTCCTCCGGGGCAAAGGCAAAAGCTATGAATACCAAGAGCTGTTAGCTCTTTTATAATAAATTGGGCTAAAGAAATATTCATTTTCTTTTTCTTATCATTACAAAGTTTAAATATTCAACCAGATTATTGTATATATTTTAATAAGCTCTAAAATTTTAGATAAGCCTTTTTCTCAAATCTGAATCCTATTTTGAACTTTGAGTGAAAAGCTTATAAGATACAAAGCTAAAAACTTTGGACATGCGTTTTGCCACAAAGCGACCTATGGTCGCTG
>JAPORL010000011.1:0-1447 GCA_026712605.1 Pseudobdellovibrionaceae bacterium
TGATCCTTTTTGTTTTTTAAATTTATCATTATTAATATTTCTTATTTTTTAAAAGAATCTTTATTGAGTTTTTTCTCTGTTTTTATGGAGAGATTAACTGTGTGGAATAAATCTAAATAAACCATATTAAAATTCTATTCATCTAGTTATTTTATCAATAAAAGGTTTTATACAAACTTTCAATAGCTTTGTCATTCTTTTTGTTTTCAGTTATTCTGATAAGGTTTAAAAGCCTTAAACATACAAAGGAAACAATTGGGACATCACTATTTTTGTCTGAAAAGTTTGAAATTAAGAAAATTTTATAATAAGAAAGCTAAAAAGGAGAGATTTTAGAATTGAAAACAAGAAAAGCTTTTGAAATAGAAACTAGTTTTGAATCAGCTGATTTAGTTTTAATTCCTGTGCCTTGGTCAGCCACAGTTTCTTATGGAGGAGGGACTGAAAAAGGACCTAATCTTATAAGAACAGCTTCCAATTATTTAGACTTCTTTAATTCTTTTTTAGCTTGTTCTTATAATCACAAGATTTATTTTGAAGAAAATGATCCCGATATAGAATCTCTTAATAAAAAGACCTTAGCTTATGTTAAACAATTAGATAAACAGAACTATTCTGAGTGTATTGAGAATATCAATAAAGCCAGTCAGAGTTTGTTAGATTGGATTTATAAAAAATCTAAAAATATTTTTCAGAAGGATAAAATTCCAGCTTTAGTGGGAGGAGATCATTCTATTAGTGAAGGCTTATTGTCTTTTCTTGGAGATCGCTATAAAGGAGACTATGGTATATTACATTTAGATGCGCATGCTGATTTACGAAAAGCGTATCAAGGCTTTACACATTCTCATGCTAGTGTGATGTATAATGTTTTGAATTTGAAAAATGCTCCAAGAAAATTGATTCAGGTAGCAGTCCGAGATCTCTGCGAAGCAGAATATAAAAAAATTCAAAAAGACAAGCGTATATCTTGTTATTTTGATAAAGAGCTTTACAAACGAATTTTTGAAGGTGAAAAGTGGTCTCTTATTTGTCAGGAGATTATCTCTCATCTTCCTGATAAAGTTTATGTTTCTTTAGATGTGGATGCTTTATCTTGGAATTATGCGCCTAATACAGGGACACCTGTTCCCGGAGGGCTTTCCTTCAATCAAATTTTATATCTTTTAGAGGAAATAAAAAGACAAAACAAAAAACTAATTTCTTTTGATGTTGTGGAAACTTCTCCGGGAAAAAATGAGCAAGATTTTGCAGAATGGAATGGAAATGTTTCTGCACGACTTATTTATTATTTATCTGGCTTAGCTTTGTGTTCTTATAATAAAATTAACTAGCTTTAAAAGATAAAAATTTGTGAATTAAACACAGAGCTTAACTTTAAAATAGATATTTAGTTGTGAAAAAAATATGCTTAATTAAAATCATTAAGACAAATTTATTTTTTTAT
>JAPORL010000011.1:1457-2621 GCA_026712605.1 Pseudobdellovibrionaceae bacterium
TATAATAGTTCAGATTTTTTAGAGAAATTTATAATTATAAAAATAAATTTTATCAACGAGCATGTTTTAGTAAATCTTCACTTTCAGTTATTTCAGCCCCTTCTATACTTAAAGTTGTCCATGGAAGACTTTCTAATCGCCTCAGCTCAATAACTTCATCTGTTTGTTCACAAATACCATAACGACCATTTTCCATTCGTTCTAGGGCTTGCAATATTTTTTCTAATAATGAAAGATCTCTTTTCATTTGTCCTGTGTGTTTAGCTTCTTCTTGGAGACGATTAACTTGATCGGCTTGATCACCTCCTCTTTCTCTTCCCAAGTGGGAAAGAGCATGTTTTGAAGTAAAAGGTCTATTAGATAGTTCTGTTTTTTTTTCTATGAGTTTTTTGTAAAGTTTCAAAGCTAAAGGTTTTGTTAGCCTTTCTATAACTGCTGGATGTATAGGATAGTCTCTATTATTTTGTTTGTTTCCCATGAATCCCCCTTACAGTTGCAAATAAAGTATTAATATATATTTTTTTTTGAACAAGATATAAATTTTAGATTAAACAAATAATTAAATTCTGCTTAAAAAATATACTTTCTTATAGAAAAAAACGGTCTAAAGACTAAATTTTATTGTTCCTTTTCGGCTCTTTGCATAAAAAAATACTTTTAAAGCTTATAAAAATTATGCATGTCATTTTTTAACATATTGCATTACTTATCAAGGCTGAATGAAATCAGTCTTGTTTTATTTTTTGTCCTGGTTAGATTGAGAATTTAAAATAAAGTTAAAATTCTAGAAAGTGTGAAATGTTAAATTTTATTTTTTTGTTTATCAGTTTATTATTTTTGCTTGTAGGGAGTCATTGGTTAGTTAAATCTTTAAAGGGACTCTCTATTTATTTTAAATTAAAACCTCTATTTTTGAGTATTGTTGTTTTAGGATTTGTGTCTTCGGCACCAGAATATTTTGTTACTTTAAATGCGGGTTTAAAAAATTTATCTTCAGTCGCCTTAGGTAATATTTTAGGTTCTAATATTATTAATATTTTAATGGTTTTAGGCTTATCAGGATTATTTTATGATTTCAATTATAAAAAATCTATTCTTTATTTTGATATCCCCATTTTAATTTTTGGTATATTGCTTGTAGGTTTATTTTCTATTGATAAAGAT
>JAPORL010000235.1 GCA_026712605.1 Pseudobdellovibrionaceae bacterium
AAAAGCTTATAAGATACAAAGCTAAAAGCGAGTTCGGATTTGAACACATAGCGACTGAAAGTCGCTTTGTGTAAAAGCCTATCCGAGTTTTTGAGTCTTATTTATTCCTATTCAAGTTTCTTGATCAAAAGCTTGTAAGATACAAAGCTAAAAGCGAGTTCGGATTTGAACACATAGCGACTGTAAGTCGCTTTGTGGCAAAACGCATGTCCGAGTTTTTAGCTTTGTATCTTATAAGCTTTTCACATAATAATTTAAAATGAATTTGAACTTGAACACAATAGTAACCTGTAAGTCGCTTTGTGGCAAAACGCATGTCCAAAGTTTTTATCTTTGTATCTTACAAGCTTTTCACATAAAACTATAAAATTAGATTATCGTTTTATTCTCATTTATCATTTTGTTTTCATTCTTGTATAAGTTTTAATATTTGCTAGATTCTTGTTTTATTTTTTGAGAGGATAAAAGATATGACTTATCTTTCTTACCTGCCTATAGGTCAAAAAGCAAAAATTTGTGGTTTTAATACAAAAGATAAAACAGGCTTAAGATTTATGGAAATGGGTTTAAGAATCAATGAAACCATTCAAGTTTTAGCTAGACTTCCGTTTGGAGGAAATTTAATTATTTTATCAAAACATGGAAAGTACAGCCTTCGTCACTCTTCAGCCTCTCAAATCCAAGTCAATAAAATAGCTCATTAGTTTTTATTTTATGTTTTTTTAAATTACTGAGCAATGTATTTTATTTTCTTAATTGTTTTTTAAAAATATTTTGTTCTAACTTGAATAAAATGGTATAGATTGAGAAATTTTTTAATAATTCAATGAATGATTCTTCTCAAAAAAAAATTTTTTTGATCGGTCCCCCTAATAGTGGAAAAACCTCTCTTTTTAACTGGCTAACAGGTTTTAAACACAAAGTTATTAACTATCCGGGCTCTACAGTTTTAGCAGGAAAGGGAAATTTATTAAAAAAATATGATTATACCGCAACAATTATAGATACACCCGGAATTTACAGCCTTTCTGCCCAATCTGAAGATGAGCGTATCACCCGTCAAACTCTACTTAATGAAAAAGAAAATTGTTTAGTTATTTTAGTTTTAGACTCCAGTAAATTAGAGGCTCAGCTTCCTATTTTTTTTCAACTAAAATCTGAAGGTTTTCCCCTTATTGTTGCCTTAAGCATGTCTGATATTTCTCAAAAAAATTTTCCTTTAGATATTGCTGTTTTTTCTCAAAAATTAAAAAGCCCTGTTGTTCTCTTAAACAGTTTAACGGGAGAGGGTGTATTCCAATTAATTGCAAAAATTAAAAAATTAAAAAGCAAAAAAATAACTTTAGAAAAGCAAACAAGCTGGTCAGAAAAAGAATTTAACAAAGTGTCTCATCACTGCCAAAAAATTATCAAAGAATCTCTATTAAAAGATAATATCTCAACAGATAATCTTTTTTACTCAAATAAATGGGATAGATTTTTTTTAAATCCAAAAACTGGTTTTATTTTTTTTGCTTTAATTATGTTTTCTTTGTTTTCTTCTATCTTTTGGCTTGCGACTCCTTTTATGACAGCTGTGGATCAAAGTTTCTCTTTTTTAATTGATCAAAGTAATCGCTTTTTATCATTTGCGCCTATTTTAGCTGAACTCATTTCAGGAGGAATTTTATCCAGTTTTGGCTCTGTTATGATTTTTGTTCCTCAAATTTTTATTTTATTTATTGGAATTTCTCTTTTAGAAGATACAGGTTATTTAGCAAGAGCTGTTGCTTTAATGGATGGGCCTTTTTCTAAAATGGGTTTAAGTGGTCGATCCTTTACTCCCTTTTTATCAGCTTACGCTTGCGCCATTCCTGCTATTTTACTGGCTAGAAACATTAGTTCTGTAAAAGAAAAATTTTTAGTTTATTTTGCCACTCCTTTTATGACTTGTTCAGCTAGACTACCAGTCTATGCTTTACTTTTAAGTTTTTTATTTTATGGTCAATCCGCATGGAAGCCGGGTTTAGCTTTAAGCTTTATTTATATTCTATCTTTTATTCTAGGAATGATTGCTGTTATCTTATTAAATAAATTTTTAAAAGAAAAAGAAAAAGAATCTTTTTTATTGGATCTCCCCATTTATCGCCGACCTTCTGTTAAAAAAATACTTAATAATGCTTTTAATCGAACAAAACATTATATCATTTCAGCAGGCCCCACTATCTTTTTAGTAGCTTTGGGGATCTGGTCTCTTAGTTATTTTCCTCTAGCTCCTGAACTCTCTCCCGAACAGCGTATTCAACAAAGTTATGCCTCTCAATTAGGACAGATATTTGAGCCTTTTTTTCAAAAAATGGGTTTAGATTGGAGAGTGGGCTTAGCTTTGATAACGGCCTTTGCCGCTAGAGAAGTCTTTGTGTCTTCTCTTGTTCTCATTTTTACTGTTATAAAAACAAGTAATGAAACTCTCAGTAACTCTCTTTTAGAGACCATGCAAACAGCTGTTCATTCCAATGGCACTCCTCTTTTTACAACAGCCAGTGTTACAGCTCTTATCGTGTTTTTTATGTTTTCTTTACAGTGCCTTTCTACTACAGCAATTGTTTATAAAGAAAGTCAGTCTTTAAAACTAGC
>JAPORL010000163.1 GCA_026712605.1 Pseudobdellovibrionaceae bacterium
ATTTTTCAAAAAACTCAACCAAAGACTCTGATTATAGAGAAGTGGCTCAAAAAGCAGTTGATATCTATAACCAAGCTTTTAAATATATTACTAAAAATTCAAATAAAAAAATTGAAATAAAGCTTGTTAGGGAAAAGGGAGAATATATTGAAAAAGATTTAGGAGATCTTCGTTATAATATCTTAAATTTAGTCAAACCAAAAGATCTTTCAGGTGGAAGTTCTGGTCTGCTAGGAGCAGCTCCCTCTTATGTTAATCCTGACACAGGACAAATCATAGGAACAACATCAAATATCTTTATACATACCCAAGAAGTAATTTTTGATCAAATGGTAAGAGACTATATACGCTATGAGGCTTTTCAAAAAGAAATAAACACAGAATCAGCAAATGAAATTCATGTCGTATCTCCTTTTTTAAGATCAAAAATTAAACAAAAATGCCCACAAGTAACTCACTTTATAGAATATGTAAAAAATAATCAAACCATATTTAAACCCCGAACAGAATTAAATGATAGAGAAATTATTATTTCTTGTGGAAAAGAACTGACAAAAATAGCCCTATTAGGAATCATTTTACATGAAATGGGACATAGTTTTGGATTAGCTCATAATTTTAAAGGCTCTATAGACCATGAAAATTTTTATCATTCTGAAGATGAAATTAAAGAAATTTTTGATATAGACACTATAGAAGATATTGCCAATTTTTCTAGTGTCATGGACTATGGTGATATAGAAAACCCTCATATGATGGTTTTAGGAAAGTATGATTTAGCGGCTTTAAGATATCTTTACCTAGACGAAATAGAATTAAAAGACGGCTCAATGGCTTATTTATATCCAGAGATTAAACCTAAAAACCAACAGCCTTTAACAGCAGATATTCTTCAAAATAAGAAACATTACTCACATTGTTCTGATATCCAAAAAAACGATACACCCTTATGTTATCTTTTTGATTATGGAAAAAATCCAGAAGAAATAGCTACAAATGATATACTAAATTTAAAAAGAATGCTTAATAACCTATATCGGTATGATTTGGATGAAAGTTTATTCAAACAAATACATTTCTCACCACAAGGTAATATATTCAATAAAGGTCCTCAGCCTGCTGTACCTAAACTAGGTATACAGATTGTTAATGGTTTAGCCCGAACTATCCTTTTATATAGAAATTGGGAGAAGTTAAAAAATAATTATTTAGATTCTATTTATAAAGCCAATAAGTTTGACTATATCTTTAACAATGAAGGTTCTATCATAGATTACCAAGACACTATAAAAAAAGGATTAAAAAATAATAAAGAGTATGCGCTTTATTATCCTATCCGCGATATACTTTTTAATATTACAATGGATTTAATGTCAGTAGAGGAAATGAAATGTCATATAAAAGATACTGAAGGGAAAGAGCATGTCCTTAGTTTAGAAACTATAAAAAATCTTTTAAGGTATAAACACAGGGATTCCTTTTATATAGAAAATTGTTATTCCCCTATTATACTAAGCTTTTTTGAAGAAGAAAATTTAACATTGATTAAACAAACTGGGTATCCCAATTTTATAAGCTACTATCCAAAAACAAATTTAGAAGAAAAAGTGGATGTTGTACCTATAGACGCCCTATTTTTACCTCTACCTAAATACAGTTTTATAACAAACAAGGGGGGACAAAACAACCTTTTAATAATACCTCAGTTTATAGTTCCTTGGTTTAAAGAACCAGATAAATTAAAGATGTTGACTGAAAAAGCAAAAAACAATGTTTTAAATTTTGAAACAAACAATAAGCCTTTTGATAACTTGAAAAATAGTATTCTTATAAATACTGCTTTCTTTAGCTTAAATACAATTTTAGAAGATAACGACAAAAAGCCTATTTTAAGTGAACATTTAAACGATATGAGAGCTATTAAATATGAAAAAGGAACTGGCGCAGATTCTTTTTATAAGCGAGTTATAGAACCTCTAGATAAAGGCCTTATTAGTATTAACAACATAGAAGTTCCTTTTTTAACAGAAGTTTATAAACAATATGAAGAAGATAATTCTGAAGAAAATCTTCTAGATTATTTAACAAACAGAGAAGATACTTTAGATAATGTATCAGAAAAATTTATAATAATACCTTTGAAAAAAGATAGCTTTGCATATAAACTCATTAAAAAATATAATGAAACTATAAAAAAATTAGAGGAATTAGAAAATAAATCTAATTTATCAATATTAGAAAAACTGAATAAAGATATGATAGAAAATTACAGTAAAACTCTATATAGCTACATAATATTTTCTACAAACATATGGGAGTAATTACTGGCAAAATAAAAAGATGAAAATAGCTTTCCTTTTTTTATTAAGCTTTCCTTCTATAACTTTAGGTTTTTCTGAAACAGAGCTTGAATCTTTAGAGAATTCAGGAACAAAAAGATTTTCTGAAAGTCCATGGAGAAGCAATATCGGTTTTTCTTTAATCAGAAATTTAGAATTAGAAACAAGACATAAAAGCATTTACGAAGAAGAAGAAGAAGAAGAAAAGAGCAATATCTCCCCATTTCATAAATTTTGTGACACAAAAAAAGAAGGCTCTT
>JAPORL010000071.1 GCA_026712605.1 Pseudobdellovibrionaceae bacterium
TATCTTACAAGCTTTTCACTTAATTTTTAAAACATGGAAAAAGGATCTCTATCTGTTTTAACTTGAATAAAAGATTTTTTTGGAATTTTTGGAAACAGTTTATTTAAAAATTGATCTAATATTAAATAATTTTCTCCTTTGATTAGAATTTGAAAGCGATAACGATTTTTTATTTTCATTAAAGGGGCAGGGCTAGGTCCTAAAACCTGTATCCCATATTTTATGCTTTTGTTTTTTTGAAAAGGGATGGCGAGTTTTTTTGCCAATTCCGCAGTT
The DNA here is from genome assembly GCA_026712605.1 of Pseudobdellovibrionaceae bacterium. GTDB lineage: Bacteria > Bdellovibrionota > Bdellovibrionia > Bdellovibrionales > UBA1609 > JACOND01. The sequence goes on from JAPORL010000071.1 coordinate 277, forward strand.
TGTTTAGCAAAGTTTTTTCCTTCTTGTTCCTTTAAGCTATCTATTCTTAATAAACACAATCTGGAAAAGGGAGGATAAGCCCAAGCTTTACGACTGTTAATCCCAGTTAAAAAGAAATTTTTATAGTCATGTTTTTTCGCAAAAATAATACTGGAATGCTCTGGATTAAAAGTTTGTAATATCACTTCCCCAAAATCTGTTCTCCCTGCTCGTCCCGCCATTTGCAGAAGTGTTTGAAAGCTTCTTTCTTCTGCTCTAAAGTCAGGCAGATGGAAGTCCATATCCGCTAAAATCAAACCGACTAAATAGATATTAGGAAAATTTAAACCTTTAGAAAGCATTTGAGTTCCTATAATAATTTGAACATTCTGATCTTCTACTTGTTTAATAAAATTTTTCATTTCTTCTTCGGAAGAGATGCTATCTCTATCCACTCTCAAAATTTTATATTGAGGAAAAATTTGTTTAAGTCCTTCTTCAATTTTTTGTGTTCCAAAACCTCTTTCTATCCAATAGTCACTGTTACAAGAAGGACATCTTAATGGTTTTTTCTCTAAAAAAGAGCAGTAATGACAAATCAAATATTCATTTTGATGTAGAGTTAAACTGATATCACAGTTTAAACATTTTTGAATATGACCGCAACTGGCACACTGAAGAGCTGTTGCTTGCCCTCTCCGATTAACAAATAAAGCCACTTGTTTTCCTTTATTTAAAGCGCTTGTCATTTTTTCTAAAAGTAAATCACTGAGCCAGAAGTAAGGAGATTTTTTTGCTTTGGTTTTTAAATCTACTACTGTTACTTGTGGTAAAGATTGTTTAAAAGCTCTTTTTTTTAACTCATAAAGTTTGTAAGACGAATCTAAAGCTTTTTTATAGGAAGAAAAATCAGGAGTGGCAGAGCCTAATACTATTGGAATATCAAGTTCCTTAGCTAAAACAATAGCAGAATCTCTAGCATGATAGCGAAATTTATCTTCTTGTTTAAAACTGCTATCATGTTCTTCATCTATGATAATGAGCCCTAAGCGAGGCAAAGGGCAAAATAAAGCGGATCGCGTTCCCACAAGTAAATTTTTTTGACCAGAAAGCAGACTTTTCCAAGCTTGTTTTTTTTGAGAAAAACTAATTTGAGAATGTAAAAGAGCAATTTGATTTAAAAAACTTTTTTCAAGTCGTTTAACAATTTGTGGTGTTAAAAAAATTTCTGGCAATAAAACTAAAGCCTGTTTTTTTTGTTTTAAAATATGAGCTATCAAATGGATATACACTTCTGTTTTTCCACTTCCTGTTATTCCATGAATTAAATGGGTTTGGAAGCGAGTTTGTTTTAAGATTTTATTGATACAGTCTTCTTGCTCTTTATTTAGTTTTAGAAGTGCTTTTTCTGGAAAAGAGCTAGTTAGACTAGATTTTAAAGGAATAGATTTTTTTTTAAAATTTTCTTTTAAAAAACTTAAATCTAAAATAGATCCTAGAGGATAATTATAATAATCACTGAGCCACTTCATCCAACTGAGTCTTTTTGGGCTTAAAGGAATTGAATTTTCATCTATCTCTACAATTTTTTTTATTTTTTTCTCTTCTATTTTAGAAGAGATATCTTTTTTTAAAATAAAACCATTGATTTTTCTTTTTCCAAAGGGAATTTTTATTCTTTGGCCTATGTTTAGCTTCAATTCGGATTTATAAGTAAAGCTTTTAAAAACAGGCGCTTTTGGCTGAACTTGATAGTAAAAATAGTTTTGTGATTTATCTTCTGACATGATTTTAAATATTTATTTCAATAAATCTATAAGATTTAATTTTAAGTGTATTTTATTTTTATTAAATTTTGATCTTTATTAACAGTATCTCCTTCTTTAAAAAATATTTCTTCAACTTTTCCTTCCCCTTCAGCTTTAAAACTGTATTCAATCTTCATAGCAGATAAAGTTAAAAGGTTTTGGCCTTTTTTAACAGATTCAAGTTTTTTAACAAACACTTTTTGTATTCTTCCGGGCAAATTGGCTTTTATTAAGCTTTGTTTGACTGATTGATCAGTTTTTATTTTTTTTATAGAAGCTTTTTCTTCTTTCCATAGATAGGTTTCTCCTTCATAATGTATCCATAAAGAGTCTTTGTCTTTTTGAACAAAGAAACGATAATTTTTATTTTTCCAAATTTTATCTATAAATTTCATTTGTCTGTAGGTTTAAAAAAGTAAGACCATGGATTAAAGCGAATATTTTGCTTGTCAGATATCGGTTGATTTCTCAATTCTTCAAATAATTTTTTTAAAAGCTCTTGAGGGATTGGTAATTTTTTCTGTTTCCATTCTTC
>JAPORL010000122.1 GCA_026712605.1 Pseudobdellovibrionaceae bacterium
CAAGCTTTTAAATAACAAATTTTGATTTTAAATATCATAAAATTTAAGTCCTAGCTTAAAGACTTTTTTATTTTGTAGTTGGATATTTTTTAGATTCTTTGTCTGTTCTAAAACTTGTTTTTTAAGTTTATTGTTATTTTTTACTGCATTTAAAAGCTCTAAAAATAAAAGCCAAGGCTTTATTTCTTTTTTTATTGTTTTTAAAAATAGTTTGAGTTGTTGAGTAGATTTAATTTTTTTTGGCTCTTTATACAATGAAAAAAACTTTTTTTGGTTATCAGTAAAATTTCTTTGTGGAATTTTAGAAGGCTCAAACTCATCTATTAGTTGATAGGCTTTGTTGTCAGCTGGTCCAGAAAAAGCAGAAACTACTTTTTTCCCAATAGCTAAATCAAAAGGTCCCCAAGAGGGATGATAGAGGAGATTACTCTCATTGTCTGTTATCAAGACATTTTTAAAAGTTAAAATCAGAAGCTTTTTTTCTTTTCTTAACTCTCTTTCAAATTGTCCTTTTAACTGAATCCCTCCTTTAAATTTTAAATTTACAACAGAGCCTGGTTTTAAACCCATTTTTATTAAGTCTTTTTTTGTCCATAAGTGAAAATCTTTTTTATTTTTAACTATTAAGCTTAAAGGAGAGCTATAGCCCTCTTTATGGTAATTTTTTCCATGTCCTTTGAGTTGTTTATCTTTGAAAGAAAGTTGAACAGGTCCAGTGAACTTTAAAAAAGCTAGTTCTTTTTTTGTTGTTTGTATTTTTTTTGTAAGGACACCTGAAATTTGTAAACCACTTTCTAAAACAATTGTATTTAATGTTTTAGATTTTAAAGCCTGATCTACAGCATATACTCCTCCTCTATAAACAGCTAATTGTGTTGAAATTTTTTGAAGCACTTCCAATAAATGTTCAAAGTTTTTTGCGACAAAAAGTTGCGGTTGGAAGTCAGTAATATCAAAGGGGAAATTGATACAATTTTGAGAGAGCTTTATTTTTTTTACTTTTTTTATATTTAAAGCTTCTCCAATAGAAGAAATTAAACCAGCGCCATATATCTTTGGATTTTTTAAAGAACCCATAAGCCCATACTCAGATGTCCACCATATAAGTCTTGATAAGTAAGAGGCTTCACTAATATAATTTATATTTTTTATAATATTTTGTAGTTTTTGTTCTTGTTTTTTTATTTGAAGAGCAGTTGATTTATGATTGGCTTTTAAGTCACTCAGATCACGAATAGCTTTGTATTTTTCTAGATCTTCAGAGCTACTTATAGATTTTAAAACGCTTTTAGCATAAGTGGATAAAAAATTTGAAAAAACAGGATTGGTTAGGAAAGGCACATGTCCAACAGCTTCATGAACAATATCTGGAGCGGGAGTGTAAAAAATGTGTTCAATAGATCTTAGCTCAGAGGCAATAGGTAAAATTTTATGTAAATGAAATTCCATAAAAGCTCTAGGGGGAATAAAGCCACTGATACAAACCGCTCTCCATCCAAATTTTTGTAATTTTTTGTCTATGTTTTTTATTTTTGGTATTTGATTTTGATTGATTCCTGTTTTTTGTAGTCCCTCTAAGGCTCCAGAATAAGCATAGCGAGAAAGATTATATATAACTCCTTTCATTATAAAACGCCAAATGGCTTGATCTTCATAGGAGTATTTTTTATAATTTTGCGGAATGACATATTTTTTTAAATGATTGGGTATAAAAGAACTCATATACTTTCCTTTTTTAATTTATAAAAAACTCCTAAAAAAACTATAATACTTTTTATAGCCTAAATAAAGTATCAAATGGAATATTATGGAGTTAGAGATTAAAAATTTTACCGGGATTTAAAATATTATCAGGATCAAAAAGCTTTTTTATATCTTTCATGAGTTTGATTTCTTCTGGAGAGCAAGAATAAGAAAGATAGTTTTTTTTGAGAAGTCCTACTCCGTGTTCTGCAGAAATAGATCCCTTATACTTTTTGACTAGTTCAAATACACTTTTATTTACTTTTTCACATTCTTTTATAAAATTTTCTCTACTTAAATTATTGGGTTTTAAAATATTGATATGTAAATTTCCATCTCCTATATGACCAAAAATAATCACCTCAAAGTTGGGATATTTTATATTGAGTAGTTTTTCTATGTCTTTTAAAAATTCTATGATTTTAGAAACTTTTACACTGATATCATTTTTATAAGGTTTATGGGCAGATAGAGATTCACTAATATTTTCTCTTAAACTCCAAATTTCTTCATACTGTGAAGAGTTTTGGCTTAAAATAGCTTCTTTTAAAATATTTTTTTCATAGAATTTTTCAAATAAACTAAAAGCTTTTTCACTATCATACTCTTCTAACTCTATCAAAATATAGAATGGGTATCTTTTTTGTAAAGGAAATGAGATAGAGCCATGAGGCAATACATAATCTAAGGATTTGTCTGTCCAAAACTCAAAAGCTAAGGGGCTTACAGTATTTTTAAATTCTTTGAAAATATCTAATAAATGATCCTGATTTTCTAAACCTATTAAGAATACTTGAGGCTTTAATGGGGGAGTGATTAAAGATAAGGTGGCTTGAGATATAAAGCCTAGAGTT
>JAPORL010000194.1 GCA_026712605.1 Pseudobdellovibrionaceae bacterium
GCTTTGTATCTTACAAGCTTTTGATCAAGAAACTTGAATAGGAATAAATAAGACTCAAAAACTCGGATAGGCTTTTACACAAAGCGACTTTCAGTCGCTATGTGTTCAAATCCGAACTCGCTTTTAGCTTTGTATCTTACAAGCTTTTGATCAAGAAACTTGAATAGGAATAAATAAGACTTAAAAACTCGGACAGGCTTTTATACAAAGCGACTTTCAGTCGCGTTGTTGTCAAATCCGAACTCGCTTTTAGCTTTGTATCTTACAAGCTTTTGATCAAGAAACTTGAATAGGAATAAATAAGACTTAAAAACTCAGATAGATTTTTTGCCTATTTTTATAGCTATTGGAAATTATGTTAATTGTGAAAAACTAAAGTAGATAAGTCTCAATTTTGTTGAAAATTACTTTATAACAAGACTAAAGTCTTATCTTTTTTATCAATCAGTCTTATTTCCAATTTAAGATTTTGTATGAAATATACCGATAAATCTTTAAGTTAGAGGCTTTCATGACACAAAATAAATATATAACAGTTTATTTTTTTAATCTATTACTTTTATTGTTTATGGCTTGTAAGCCCATGAGTATTAGATATGCAGATGTAACCACTTTGCCATCCTCAGTTGAAGATAACAAGGCTGATATTTTAACAGATTCTATAGACGATAATCCAACTTTAAGCCGATCTTATCAAGGGGAATTTAAAGAGTATTTTTCTAGTAGAAAATTGGATTTGGTTTTTATATTAGATACCAGTTCAGAAATGGAGCTTTTTTATGAAACTAACTCTTTTGGTCTTGATTTTTTAAATCAGTTTGAAAACTATGATTGGAAATTTGCCTATACAGATATGTCTATAGATATTAAAAGCTTAAATAATAAACAGTCAGATGAACAAACAGAAGATAGTGAAAAAAGTTCTTGTAATTTCTTCACAGGTTTGACAATGGCGGCTGGAGGGCTTCTTCTTGGACAAGGATCTCCTTTTATAGCAGGTCTTGGCTTAAGAGAGTTAGGCGAGTGCTCATGGTTTGGTAGCTCTAAATCAGAGCCAATAGATTATGCCAATGGTTATTTTTTACCTCTTGAATATAAAGGAAAAGCTCTTGAAACAAAAAGTTTTCATGAAATCACAAAAAAAACACCTGATTATAACACTGTTTTTGATCACAGTTTGCTATCCAATAATGAACCTCAAAAAAAGAGTTATTCAGCTCCTATTTTTAGAAAAACAAAATCCTATCCTTTTTTATCTTTGTTTTTTTCTCTATCTAGAACTTTAAATCCTGTTCAATTTCCTGAACATGAAGAAAAACTTTCTTTTTTTCGTGAAGATTCTCTCATTGTTTATGTTTTAATAACCAGCCAAGATTTAAATCTTAAAGTGTCTGCTGAAGAGTTTACAGAAAGTTTAAGTTCTACTTTTAGCCCTACAAATAGATTTAAGTTTATTACGATTACTTTAACAGAGGATTCTTCAATGTTTTGTAGTTTAAAACTACAACAGCAACTGACTAAACCAGAAAAATTATTAAAATTAGCAAAAGATTTAAATTACCCTTCTTTGGATATTTGTTCCCTTCAACTGGGAGAAGAGCTTTTTAATGAAATTTCAAAAAATCTTTATTTAAAAAGCCCTCTGGATAATTAATAATTTTACTTGAGAAGAGAAAAATTGTTTTTTATAAATAAGTTATGTCACAAAGAATTTTGACGGGAATTAAAGCAACAGGTCAGCCTCATATAGGAAATTATATAGGCGCTATTCAGCCTTCTTTGGAGCTTTCAAAGCAAGAAAATATCTCTTCTTATCTTTTTATAGCAGATAGCCACTCTTTAACTGTTCAGCCTTCAGCCTCTGTTTTAAAACAGTCTGTCTGCCAAATAGCATCAACATGGCTTGCTTGTGGTTTAGATCCAAACAAAGTCTTTTTTTACCGTCAATCTGATATTCCAGAACTTTTTGAATTAAATTGGATTTTATCTTGTGTTACACCAAAAGGTTTAATGAATAGAGCGCATTCTTATAAGGCGAGAAAAGATGAAAATTTAAAATTAGGGAAAAAAGATCTAGATGATAAAGTCAATATGGGAATTTATAATTATCCTATATTGATGGGAGCGGATATTTTGCTTTTTTCCGCCGATCAAGTTCCTGTAGGAGGGGATCAGATTCAACATTTAGAGATGACGAGAGATATGGCTCAAAAATTTAATCATATTTATAAAAAGGATTTATTTACTATTCCAAAAGCTTTTATAAAGGAAGAAAAAATTTTGCCGGGATTAGATGGCAGAAAAATGAGTAAAAGTTACAACAATGAAATCCCTTTATTTTTAGAATCAAATCAGTTGAAAAAATTAGTTAGAAAAATAAAAACAGACTCTACTCCAGCTGAAGAGCCTAAAGATACAAAAAATTGTCTTATCTTTCAAATCTACAAATCCTTTGCCTCTGATGAAGAAATGCAAAATTTAAAAGATCTTTATGTTAAGGGAATTGGCTGGGGCGAGGCTAAAGATATCTTGTTTTTCAAGTTAGAAGATTATTTTAAAGATAAAAAATAGATATATGATCATTATATA
>JAPORL010000190.1 GCA_026712605.1 Pseudobdellovibrionaceae bacterium
AAGCTTGTAAGATACAAAGCTAAAAACGAGTTCGGATTTGACAACAACGCGACTGAAAGTCGCTTTGTGGCAAACCGCATGTTTATATCTTTAAACTATATAGTTAAAAAAATTATAAATCTCTTTATTAAAACTTTGTAAATATCAGGTTTAAAAACTCGGACATGCGTTTTGCCACAAAGCGACCTATGGTCGCTATTGTGTTCAAATCCGAACTCGTTTTAAGCCTGATATTTACAAAGTTTTATATAATATTTAATATAAAAATTTTTTGAGCAGTTTAGATTCTTATTATACACAGTGATCCTTTTAGCTATTTTTTATTTAAATCTTTCATAAAAACACCAGATTTAAACCAAGGTCTTTTTTTAGCCCGAACCATAATCTTTTCCTGATTTTGTGGATTTCTTCCCTTATAAGCCTTGTATCTTTTGACTCTAAAACTTCCAAAACCTCTTAACTCTACTCTTTGATCATTTAAAAGAGCTTGCATGATTTCTTCTTTAATAGTCTCTACACATAAAGTTGAAACGGATAAACTTAAATTATTTTTGTGAGATAGCTCTTCAATCAACTCACTTTTTGTTTTTAATTTTTTAGATATTTTTCTCATGATTAATATTATAGGGAACTCAAAAAAGGAAGTAAAGTTTAGGATTTAATCTAAGAGACTAAACTTTTTGAAAACTAGACCTTGGACACTAAGTCTTTTTATTTTAATTTAGATACCTTATTAGTTTTTTCCCAAGTGAAGTTTTCATCTTCTCTTCCAAAATGTCCGTAACAAGCTGTTGACTGATAATTTCTATTTAAAAGATCTAAATCTTTAATAATAGCTCTGGGTTTTAATTTCCAATTTTTTTCTACCAACTGTTTCAATTTTTTCTGATCAAGTGAAGAGGTGCCAAAGTCTTCAATCCATACACTGATTGGCTCTGAGATACCTATAGCATAAGAAATTTGTATCAAACATTTATCACAAACACCGGCTTGAACAAAATTTTTAGCAATATGGCGAGCCATATAGGCTCCTGATCGATCCACTTTAGAAGGGTCTTTTCCTGAAAAAGCTCCTCCCCCGTGGGCGCCATGTCCCCCATAAGTATCCACAATGATTTTTCGCCCTGTTAAACCACAGTCAGCCTTAGGTCCTCCAACTACAAATTTCCCTCCGGGATTCACTATGATCTTTGTCTTAGAGCTTAAATACTCAGAAGGAACACTAACTTTAATAAGCTCTTCTTTAACAAATTCTTCCAAATCTTTTAAATTAAAAGAAGGATCATGTTGTGTAGAAATAACAATATCAGAGATATCTTTAAGGGTATTATTCTCATATCGGACAGTCACTTGGCTTTTGGAATCAGGCCATAAAAAATTATGTCCGTTTTTTCTTAATTGAGCTAAATTTTCCATCAATTTATGGGCAATATGTATGCTCAAAGGCATAGCTTGATTCGTTTCATTGGTAGCATAACCAAACATAATACCTTGATCTCCAGCTCCTTGATTTTCTCCAGAGCCTACAGCAGATTTTATATTAGGACTTTGAGAGTTTAAAAGACTTTCTATCAAACAGCTATTGTAATCTAAACCCTTATCTAAGGAATCATAACCCACTTTTTTAATAAGGTTTTTTGCAATTTTTTTAGTGTCTACTTTGGCCTTACTGCTAACCTCTCCACAGATCATGACTTTTTTATTTGTTAAAAGCACTTCACAGGCAACATGGCTAGAAGAGTCTTTGCTTAAAAAAGCATCTAACACAGCGTCACTAATTTGATCGGCAAGTTTATCAGGATGTCCTTCAGATACAGATTCACTAGTAAAAAAAGTTTCCATTTTATCTCCTTTATAAAAGCTTTATTACTGGCTTGTCATCCTAAAGCTTTTTCAATAAAAATCAAAAGCCCAGAGTATATAAATTAAAGCCATGTTTTCAAATCATTATATTCATATACTATCTTTTTTTCAATGTCATTTAGGAATAGGTTTTTTTAAAGATTATAATTTTAATTTTAAAAAATAAGCTTAAAAAGGTTTTGAAAGCCCTTACTAGTTCTGAATAGGATATTTGATAGCATTTTTAGCAAGCTTATCTTTTAAACAAAGGCTAAGATCAAATTGATAAAGCTGAGCAAACCTTAATATAAAAGATAAAGTGTCTGCCAGTTCCTCAGCTATTTTCTGTCTTATCTCAGGATTCTTTACAGCTTTTAAACAATTTTCTTCAGATAAAAAACGAAAAATTTCTAATAGCTCGCTTGCTTCTGTAACAACTCCAATAGCTAATTCTTTGGGTTTGTGTTCTTTATCCCAATTGCGTTTTTCACAAAATTCTGCAAGCTTTTCTTTCAGGTTTTCCAATGTGTTATTTTGATCTGAATTTTTTGTAGAATCTGACATATTTTAAAAGTAAGCAAAAAGTTTTAAAAACTTCAAGTCTCATTTTTATTAATTTTTTGAAAATTATATATAAAGCTAAAAAGGAGTTCAGATTTGACAACAAGGCGACTGCAAGTCGCTTTGTGGCAAAAGGCATGTCCAAAGTTTTTAACTTTGTATCTTACAAG
>JAPORL010000189.1 GCA_026712605.1 Pseudobdellovibrionaceae bacterium
GAATAGATAGGGCTTGTAAATTAAAAATTTGTCCTTTTTTAACTTTTTGTTTTTTAGTTTGATGATTTGTATAGGTTCCTTCTTTTTCAAAAAAAGATTTGGCAGGGAGTTGAAAAAAATTACTCTTAGATTTTAAATATTTATTTTCTAATAAGCTAATCCATACTAAAGCTTTTGCTTGAGAAAATATTTTAGTTTTTTCTTCTATATCTTTGAAAAAACACGAGTTTTCAGGCCCTAAAACAAAAAGAAGCTCTATATCTTTTATATTTTTCTCTAAGTTTTCTAAAGATTTTATTTTGGGAAATATCTTTTGTAATCCTTTAGTGTTTGGGTTTCTATCTCCTCTTAACAACAAACCATCAAAATCATTAAAAGTCTCTTCATTATTTATCCAGTGGTAGTAATCCGCTTTTGGAAAGTAATTTAACAAATCTTGATACTCTTCATTTGTATATTGACCAGTCAAAACAAAATGAGCTTGGCTTTTTTCTAAAAGTTTTTTAATTTCTTTAAAAGCGGATTTAGAAGTTACAAATTTCCAGCTTTCATTTTCTCCTTTTAAAGCCATACCCAGACGAGTTTTTCTATCAGTATCTCTATAAAGAAATCGCCCTTTATCACACATCCAATGTCCATTGACTTTTTCATTAAATTGGGGGCGAACACGCCAGATTCCCTCTTCATTGTAGTCCACATGAATGTTACATCCTGTAGAGCATCCCGTACAAATAGAACTAGCTGTTTTTAGATACCATACTCTTTGTTTAAAGCGAAAATCTTTACAAGTTAAAGCTCCCACAGGACAAATATCAACTGTATTGATAGCATAGTTATTATTTAAAGGCTTGTCTTTAAAACAGCCAATTTCACTTCTATCTCCTCTATTAAAAATTCCCAGCTCATGAGTTTTTGTTACTTCATCTGTAAATCGGACACATCTAGCGCATAAAATACATCGCTCTGTATCTAATACAATCTTGGAGCCTAAATCTACTACTTTTCTTTTTTTAACTTTACTTTCCGCCATAGAAGAATTGTAGGATCCAAATTTCATATACTGATCTTGTAAAGCGCATTCTCCCGCTTGATCACATATAGGGCAGTCTAAGGGATGATTTATCAAATGATATTCAAGGCCCCAACGAACTGTCTCTTTGACTTTTTCAGCTTGATTATTGATTTTCATTCCTTCTTCTACTTTCGTATTGCAGGCAATTTGAAGTTTGGCTTGCCCTTCAATTTCTACCATACAAAGGCGACACACTCCTGCTACACTTAATCCCGGATGCCAACAATAATGACAAATATCCTGTTCCAATTGTTTAAAAGCTTCAATGATGCTTGTTCCTTCTTTTACTTGAAGGCTTTGATCATTAATTTTGCAAGAAATCAGTTTTTTAGAGGAAGGTTTTTTATTCATTGGTTTTAGTTTATCTATTTTAGATTTTTAGTCAATTCTTGAATTTTTTATTTATGAATTATATGTTTAAGTTTCTTTATTAAAATCTTAGTAAGATACAAAATTAAAAACGAGTTCGGATTTGATACAATAGTGAATGTAAGTTTTTTTGTGTCCAACCGCATGTCCAAGTTTTTAATTTTGTATCTTAAAGTTTTTTATAGAAAGCCTTAAAAATAGATAAAAAATTTCTTATTAAGCCTATAATAAAGCTTATATTTAAAAAATGTCTTTTTTAGGAAAAATTTAAGAGTTTGCAATTATTTTAGTGTTTATGCTATCCACATATAAATGCTTTTCAAAATCATTTCTGAACTTAGTAACAAAACTAATCGCTGGCATAGCCGCCGCATCAGATAAAGCGCATATTGTTCTCCCCATCATGTTTTCCGAAGCTTGTTGAATTAAATCCCAATCTCCCATAGAAGCTTCTCCTCTACAAACTTTCTTTAAAATTTTAGAAAGCCATCCTGTTCCTTCACGACATGGTGTGCATTGTCCACAAGATTCATGATGATAAAAATCTAAAATAATAGATAAAATATCCATCATATCATTAGAGTCATCTATTACAATAACCGCTCCTGATCCTAAAAAAGTGCCTAATTCATTTAAAGATTCATAGTCTAGTTTAGCTTTTTTTGTTTCTTCAGATGTTAAAACAAGCACTGAAGAGCCACCAGGAATCACGGCTTTTAAAGATCGCCCTGCTCTCAAACCTCCACCTAAATTGTAAATGAGATCTGTTAAAGAATAGCCTAAAGGCAGTTCATAGTTACCCGGTTTTAAAACATCTCCACTGAGAGAAAAAATTTTTGTTCCCGCAGACTTTTCTGTTCCAATAGCGCGATAAGCTTTAGCTCCATCCCGAACAATAGGAACAACAGCTGATAAAGTTTCAACATTATTGACAATAGTTGGTTTTTCCAAATAACCTTTAACAGCAGGGAAAGGAGGTTTTAGTTTGGGTTGACCTTTTTTGCCCTCAAGAGAGGAGATCATACCGGTTTCTTCTCCACAAATATAAGCGCCAGCTCATAAATAAAGATCCATTTCATGAGAAAATTTTTAGCTTTAACTTTTCTTTCTAATTT
>JAPORL010000133.1 GCA_026712605.1 Pseudobdellovibrionaceae bacterium
TAATTTCTTTATTAAAAGCTTGTAATAAAAAATCTAAAATTTTAGATATATAAAAACATACAATCTAACTTGAAAAATCTAAAAATATAAAGTCAAATAAGTTTTATGAAAAGCCGAGCTGTTTTGGAAATCAATTTAGAGCGAATAAAACAAAATGCTCAGATACTGAAAAACATAAAGCCTCAATCTTTTTTCTGTCCTATACTTAAAGCGGATGCTTATGGACATGGAGTGATTCCTATAGCAAAAACTTTATGGGATATAGGAGTTAATCAAGTTGGCGTTTTAAATGCTGAAGAGGCTTACCCTATCCTAAAAGCTATCCCTAAAATAAACATTTTAATTTTTGATCCTCTAATACCTAAAGAAGAATTAAATTGGATAGTAAAAAATAATTTAACTATTGTTTGTAGCAACTGGAAAGATCTTGAAAATTTATCAAATTTAAACAAAAAGACTCAAATTCACTTAAAATTTGAAACTGGATTTTCAAGATTAGGTTTTCAGCTAAACTCTGCAAAAAAATTTTATGAATTTTTTAAAAAAAATCCTTTACTAAAATTAAAAGGAATTGGAACACATCTTGTTTCAGGAGAAGATTTAGGAGATAAAGATAGCTTTTCTTTTTTACAGCTGAAAAAATTTTTAAAACTTATAAAGCTATTCCCAAAGGCAAAAAATCATATTTTAAACAGTCCCGCTTTAGTCAGTCAGTTTGCTCATTGCGATTCTTCAAACTTAGGATCACGACCGGGAATAAGTCTTTATGGAATAAAGCCTAAAATATTTTTTCAAACTAAAAAAGCGCAGAAAAAATGGAGTCAACTGAATTTACAGCCTGTTTCTTGTTTAAAAAGTCATATTGTAGCTTTACAAGAGATACCAAAAAAGACTCCTGTGTCCTATGGTGCAAGGTGGAAGGCTTCTAAAAAATCAAAAATTGCGACAGTGTCTTTAGGCTATGCTGAGGGTTTTTTTAGAGCTCAAGATCATTCAAAAAGAGAAGTGCTTTTTAGAGGACAAAGAGTTCCTATTGTTGGAACTGTTTGTATGAATTTTTTTATGATAGATCTTACAAATATAAAACAAAAAAAACCTATAAGACTAGGAGAAGAAGTTATTATTTTTGGATCAAATAAAAAAGCTTTATCTGTTGAAGAGCAAGCCACTGCAATAAATACAATTCCTTATGAATTATTTACCAGTATAGGATCAAAAGTAAAAAGAGTTTATATATAAGCTTCCCATTTTAAATTTTTAAAGCGTATTTATTATTTAAGTATCTTGATAAAAAGCTTATAAAACAGAGACTTAAAACGAGTTCGGATTTGAACACAAAGCGACCACAGGTCGCTTTGTGGCAAAACGCATGTCCGAGTTTTTAGCTTTCTATCTCACAAGCTTTTCATACAAAATCTGAATTTAGATTGTTTTTTATACTCTAATTAGCTGTCTTATAAACACTGACTTTTGTTTTTTGTCTATTAAACCTTTCAAACTTTACATAACCTTCCATACGAGAAAAAACACTAAAGTCTCTTCCCAAACCTACATTTTTACCCAAAAGAAAGACTGTCCCTCTTTGACGAACAATAATAGCTCCTGGCTTTACTTTTTGACCTCCAAAAAGCTTAACCCCTAAGCGTCTTCCTTTACTATCTCTTCCATTTTTCGTACTACCTGAAGCTTTCTTGGATGCCATTTTTAACCTCTCTTTTTAGCTGTTTTAACAGATTTTTTTACAGTTTTAACAGATTTAGATTTTGATGTTTTTTTTGATTTATCAAGCTTTGCTTGAGTGGAGGCTTTTTTTACTTTGCTTGGCTTTTTATCAACAGCTTTAACTGATTTTTTTACTTTGCTTTTAACCGCTGTTTTCTTACTTTTAGTTTTCAATTTGTATTCCACTTTGGAAACTTCTCCACTTGAAGAATGAAGTTCCAAAATTTTTAATTCCGTAACTTTTTGCCTATGCCCTTTAGTGCGTCTATAACCTTTTCTTCTTTTCTTTTTAAATACAATCACTTTTTTAGCTAAACCATGACGAAGTAGAAGAGCTTTTACTTTGGTTTTTTTTAACTGAGAATCTTCACAAAGCTTATCATTTTCGCCAAAAGCAATAACGGGAATACTTATTTTATCTCCCTGAGACTTTTTTTGAAAAGGGGCGCGAATAAAATCTCCAGCCTTTACTTTAAATTGTTGATTTCCAAGTTTTACAATTGCAAACATAATCTTTCTCTTATTTTAAGCTTTAAAGACAAAAATTTCACATAAGCCCCTGACTTTGTCAAGCTAATCATTAAAAAATCAAGTATGGCAATAAAATCTACAAAATAAGCAGAAAGCTTTATAGCAAAAACACATTGAGTTTTTAAGTTTTGTTGCTTTCATATTTTTAGTATCTTAAGTAAAAGCTTATAAAACAGAGACTTAAAACGAGTTCGGATTTGAACACATAGCGACCACCGGTCGCTTTGTGGCAAAACACATGTCTGAGTTTTTAAGTTTTGTTGCTTTCATATTTTTAGTATCTTAAGTAAAAGCTTAT
>JAPORL010000032.1 GCA_026712605.1 Pseudobdellovibrionaceae bacterium
AATTATTTAACTAATAAAATCAAAGATCAAAATTTATCTTTTCAAACTAGAAAATTTGCTTTTTTTTATTTAATTGAATTCTTACAAAAACAAGATGCCCCTTTAAGTTATAAAGATTTTTTAGATTTTTTAACACATTTTTTACAAAAAGAAGAACAGACAATATTAGGAGAAGTAAGCAATTGGCAAAATTCTTCAAACCCAACAAAAAAGAAATTTATCCACTCTTTAACAGTAAGTTTTTTTAGAGATCATACAATAAAAAATATTAATCCAAAATTGAAGAATATTATAGATATAAATTCAAGAGATGAATATTCGAATTCAACTGTTCTAATGGATTTAATTAAAACAAGAGATATAACAGCTGTGAACAAAATTCTTAAAGAAGGTATTGATATCCATGCTTTAAATACGTATAGCTATACAGCTTTGCATTTGGCTGTTGAAAATGGAGATCCTGACATAGTTGAAATTCTTCTTAAGTATGGAGCAAATTTTGATACAAAAGATAATTGGGGCAAGACACCTGCTCATTTGGCTGTTGAAAACAGAGATAAGGACATAGTTGAAATTCTTCTTAAGTATGGAGCAAATTTTGATACAAAAGATAATTGGGGCAAGACACCTGCTCATTTGGCTGTTGAAAACAGAGATAAGGACATAGTTGAAATTCTTCTTAAGTATGGAGCAAATTTTGATACAAAAGATAATTGGGGCAAGACAGTTTTGGATAAGGCTATTCAAAATAAAGATAATGAAATATTTGATCTTATTCGTAATGGAGCAAAATTTACGAAAATACACAATATTCTATAAAAAATCACCCAATATCCAATAATAATAGTTTTTCTATTATGATTAAAAAATTTTTAAAAAACCTATAAAGTTTTATAAGCTTAAATCCATAAAAACTACAATTCAAGTAATATTTTCCTATTCTTAGTTTTATTTCTAGTTTTATTTTAACAAATCAATAAAAAACTGCTATAAAATCTAAAAAAAACAAAGAATAAAATAATATGCTTAATTTCATAAATTGTTTATTTAAAAATAAGCTCATTTCATTCTTTTTAATTTTTTTCTTTTTTTTAAATTCTAGCTTATCTTTCGCTCAAAAAACATGTGAAGACATTTTTTCTAACACTCAATCTCTTAATTCAGCCGGAACAAAAAATCATCTCTTTCATTCTCATCAAAAAATCTTATTTGAGCTTTATAAAAACTCTTCCTTTTATAATCCTTATAAAGTTTATACAGATAGTTTTAATAATATGATGAAAATTTTAAAAGAAAATCCTGAACTGTCTAAAATCCCATTTAGAGAGTATATTATACATATTAAAGATGTAGAATCTAAAATAAACTATAAAAATTTAGAACAGTTTGCAATAAGCCTTAACAAATCCAACAGCCGTGTTAAAAATAATTTATTTAAAATAAAAGAAAATTTAGGTTGGTGGAAAGGTCTTCTGGATTACCCTGAATTAGATAAAGAATATCAAAAAGATAAGTTAAAAAAACAACAGCACAATTCAGACTTTTTAAAGCATTTAGATACTCTAATTGATAAAGAGAGTTTTGAAATTCTCAGTAAGTCTGATTATTCTACTTATGAGAAAAGTTTTTTGCTATATAAAATTTTAGAAAAAGCTAGAAATATAAATATTGAAAATAATAGAAGTATAAAAAGAATCTCTCAAGCTATGGTAGATGCCATTAATATTGCTGGGTTTAGCAGTAGCGTTAGTAGTATTGATTTTATTAAAGAAGTTATAAAAAATAAAGATCTAGAAATGTTAATGGATACTTGGCAGAGTATAAAAATTAAAAGAGATGAATTAGCTCAAAAGCTGGGTTTTGAAAATTTCTTAAATTTACAATCTCTACTTGAAGTAGAACACCCCACAGGTTTTACTAAAAATCAAAATATAGAAGATATAATTTCTTCACACTTAAATCTATTAGAATCAGGAAACGAAATAAAAAATATCTCAAAAGACTCTTCTGTTAAAATTCTCAGAATTAGACCCTTATCTATACTAGAAGCTCCTTATAGAGGTTGCATGGGAAATGATTGCTCTAGTAGAAGTTATTTTGAAAAAGCCTTTGACCCTAATTTTCATTACTTTACTCTAACAGATGAAAATAATAAATCCTCTGGACAAATTACAGTTGTTCTGGGGATTTCAAAAAAAGAGCAAAAAAAAATAAAAACTGCATTCTTAGATAAAATACAAAATGTTCCTCTTGATCTCATTTTACCTATGCTGAAAGGTATTCAATTCAGCTTAAAAGAAAAAGATTATATATTGGGAATCCCAACAGATGTAGAAGGAATCATTGCTTTATCCAGTACAAAGATCATTACTGAGTATGTTAAAACTAAAATTATCTCTAATTCCACACAAGTTTTAGAAGATTTTTTTCCACATAGCCATCAATATGCAGATAAATTTAACAAGGGGTATACTAGAGCTTATGATAAATTAACATTAGTGGAGGTATCAGAAATAGCAACAAATACAAACTATGAAATTACAGCTGGT
>JAPORL010000079.1 GCA_026712605.1 Pseudobdellovibrionaceae bacterium
CTCCCATACCAGCTCCTGTAGAAAATGTGAGCCCAGGGAATTTACAAGTTCCAGAAGGAGCTCCCATACCAGCTCCTGTAGAAAATGTGAGCCCAGGGAATTTACAAGTTCCAGAGAGTCTTCCTAAACCACCAGCCTTTTCAAATTCTCAAGAGAATAGTTTAGACTTAAATGAAGAATTGCCAGATGTTCCTTCTCAATTGCTATTAGAAATACAATCTAGTGTAGCGCCCTTTATTTATGAATATGGGGATGAAAAAGACCCCTTTGATGATCCAACAATAAAAGATTCAGACACTAATGTTGTGATTATTCCTAAAACACCTCCAGAAGAATATGAATTAAATCAAATTAAGTTAAAAGGCATTATATGGCATACAAAAACACCTAAAGCTCTTTTTCAACTTCCTGGCTCTGCAGGATTTTATACCCTAATAAAAGGAGATAAAATAGGAAAAAATGGTGTAGTTTTTGGAATAAGGGAAGATGAGGTTATTATTGTAGAAACAAACTATGTGGGAAGTGGTGAAAATAGGAAAGAAGAAATAACTACAAAATTAATAAAATTAGATAGATTAAATCTTTTAGAATCTTCTCAAGGATAAAACCTTTAAGATTGATTGATGTTTTTATAACTTAATTATAGAAAGTTTTTATATAAAAAGGGAAAATTTAGGGATTTGTTAATAAAAAATAAAACTTAAAGTCTAAAAATTATAACACCATGCATAAATTTTTACTTATTAAAAAATAAAATTTTTTATAACACAATTTGTTAAAGTCTTGTTAAGTTGATTTGTTTTGATTAAAATTTAATAAAGCTATAACTTAAGGTAAGCTTTTATAAAACAACAGGGAAAGTCAACTTGATAAAAAATACTCTAATTTTATTTATTTTTTTATTCTATTTCCCTATAGCTCATAGCTATAAAATTATAGCTCAGTCTGACTCTGTATTTGATGCTACAGATTTAGCAGATATTGAAGGTTTAGATAGAGAGGATGATCAAGATTTAGAAGAGGAATTTGGAGATTTATCTGATGAGACTGTTATAGATAACTTTGAAGTAGATGATTTTGAAGAAGAAAATGAAGAAGATAACATGGCAAATTTAACGGATGAGTCTGATGAAAATGAAGAAAGTTTTAATGAAGACGACGATTATGAGGAAATAAGTGATAGACCAGGTTATGAGCTTTACACTGATGAAGAGCTGGATCAAGAATTTTCAGATGAAGATGGCGATGGTGACACAGTTAGTGATGAAATAGACACTGATGAGGATTTAGATGAAGAATTTGATATTGGACTAATAGATGAGGGAGCAGAAGACGAATTAGACATAGAAAAAGATTCTGAATTAGATCAATTGCAAGAAGAAATAAATCAAATTAAAACGGAAGAAAATAATTTGAGTGAAAACATAGATGAGATTGATGATGAGGACAATTTAAATGAAGAAATAGCAATAGAACCAGAAGAGGATATGACAAATCAAGAGGAAGATTTAGAATTAGATTTAGAAGATCCTGAAGAATCTTTTGAATCAGGTAATATAGAAGGTCTTCCTATTGAAGAAGAGGAAGATAGCCTATCTGAATTAAATTTAATCACTAATATTCGTTATATAGCAGAACAAGATAAAATTGTTATTGATACTTCTGAAATCGCTTCTTATCAAGAAAGAAATAACATAGAAACCAATCAATTGGTTATTGAGATTTTACAGTCTAAGCTGGAAAAAAATTTAGAGTGGCCTTATGTGTTAAGGGATTTTAATACAGATTTTGGTTTAGTTAAAGCCGATCAAAAAGATTCTACTACAGTAAGAGTGATTATCCAGATAAAAGAAGGGGCTGATTTTCCAAAAACAACACTGTCTCAAGATGGGAATCAAATTATAATAGCTTATGGTTCTATTGTAAATAATGATATTATTTCAGATGAGAATCCAATTTCAATGGAAGGCTTAGATTCTAGCTCTATTTTACCTAAAAAAACTTTAGAGGAGTTGTATTTTGGAGATATTGAATTTTCAGGAACTCCCCTTTCTTTTCATGTTATTGATGCGCCTGTAAAACAGGTTTTAAGATTTATTTCTGAAGAAAGCGGTTTAAATATGGTGATAGATGAATCTGTATCAGGATCTGTCACTTTAAAGTTAGAAGATGTTCCTTGGGATCAGGCTTTACATACTATATTTAAAGTAAAATCTTTAGGTTATACAAGAGATGGAAATGTCATAACGATACTTCCTTTAACTAAAATAGAAGAGCGAACCCAAAAACTGGCTGAAATTTCACGAAGACAAAAGGCTTTATCTCCTTTTCAAACAAAAGTGATTCCTATTATGTACACAAAGGCTGTAGATATAGAAAATAAAGTTAGAGAGTTTTCTACAGCTCAAACAGGAACGAGCCAAGGAGGAAAAATTATTGTTCATGAAGAGAGCAACACTTTAGTTGTCGTTGATACAGCAGAAGCGATTAAAAATATTGAATCTATGGCTCGGTTTTTAGATAAATCACCTCAACAAGTTATGATAGAG
>JAPORL010000014.1 GCA_026712605.1 Pseudobdellovibrionaceae bacterium
CATGCGGTTTGCCACAAAGCGACTTTCAGTCGCTATGTGTTCAAATCCGAACTCGTTTTTATCTTTGTATCTTACTAGCTTTTCAAGAAACTTAAATAAGTATAAATAAGCCTTAAAATCTTAAACATGCGTTTTGCTACAAAGCGACTTTCAGTCGCTATGTGTTCAAATCCGAACTCGTTTTTAGCTTTGTATCTTACAAGATTTTGATTAAGAAAATTAAATAGGTATAAATGAGATTTAAAACTCAGACATGCGTTTTGCCACAAAGCGACTTTCAGTCGCTATGTGTTCAAATCCGAACTCGTTTTTATCTTTGTATCTAAAAGCAATCATCTATAATTTTTATATACTTATTAATAGTAGTTGTAATGCCTTCTTCTAAAGATTCTGAAATCAAAGCCTGTCCAATAGAAACTTCTTTAATTTGAGGTATAGCTTTTAAAAGAGGGGACAAGTTTTTTTGATTCAAATCATGACCAGCATTTAATTTTATATTGAGTTGATTAACTTTATTAGCGCATTTTTTATATTCTTTTAAGATATCTTGATTTTTATAATTTTCTGCATAAGTTTCTGTATAAAGCTCTATTCGGTTTGGTTTTATATCCTGAAGGGACTCATACTGGTTATTATTCATTTTAAGAGGCTCTAGAAATAAACTGGATCTAATTTGACAGGATTGTAATTCTTGAACACGGGTTTTAAGAAAGGCTTTATATTTTACAAAATCCCAGCCAGCATTTGAAGTGAGGACTTTTGGAGAATCGGGAACAAGAGTGCATTGTTGAGGTTTTATTTGTTTCATGAGATCAATAAAAGAATCTGAAGGGTAGCCTTCTATATTAAATTCTTTATCGGGATAGTTTTTTAAAAGTTTTTTTAGATCAAAAACGTCAGCACGGCGAATATGTCTTTCATCAGGGCGAGGGTGAACTGTTAAACCACAGGCTTTTGATTTTAAAATAATTTTTGAAAAATGGAGAATATCAGGAGTGTTTTTGCCTCTAGCATTTCTTAAGGTGGCAATTTTATTGATATTAACGCTAAGTTTTGTTTTTTCATTTTTCATTTTGTATTAACTTATAGCAACTTATAGTAAAAAGTATAGTTTTTTTACTATCTATATAAAGCTTATTAAGAATGGCTGTTTAATATTCAAAAAAAATAGTAAAATCGTGTCTATCTGATTTTACTTGTAAGTAAAATCGTCTTTATCTGATTTTACTCCCATTGTATAATTATGTTTAGAAATTATTATCTAGTATCTTGATTAAAACTTTGTAGTTATCATATTTAAAACGAGTTCGGATTTGAACTGAGTAGCGACTGAAAGTCGCTTTGTGGCAAACCGCATGTCTGAGTTTTTAAATATGATAACTACAAAGTTTTATATAAAAATATACAGTTTATTGAGGATGATTGAGTTTTTCTACTCGTCTTTCATAAGAGGGTTTATTGTCAAAAGGAGTTGTTAAAAAAACTGTTAATATAGAAATAGCTTGTTTCACATTAATAAACCGACCGGGCAGACATAAAACATTGGCATTATTATGACTTCTTGCTAAATGGGCAATTTTTGAATCCCAACAAAGAGCCGCTCTTACATGAGAGTAGCGATTGGCTTTAATCGCCATACCCTGACCTGTCCCACAAATTAAAATAGCTTTCATGTTATTTTTGAGTTTTTTACAAAGTTTTTCAGCCCAATCGGGATAGTCAGTTTTTTCTTTGTTGAAACAGCCTAAATCATTCCATAAAAGGTTTTGGCTGTGCTTTATCAGTTCTTGTTTTAATTCCATGCCAGCATGATCACTGGCAATTAATAGAGGAAGATTATAAGAAATATTTTCAGACATGTAGATAAGATATGTTTCTATCTTTTATATGACTTATAAGGTTTTGAGTGCTGGGCATTTTTTCATATAAACTACTAAAAATATATACTTCTAATTTTTCTTTTAACTTCATAATATAGTTCTAATAAAAATTTTTAACCTAAAATTTGTCTATTTTTATAATAGCCACAAGCCAGACAAAGATGATGAGGTCTTACTGGAGCGCCACAGTTGGAGCAGATTCCAATTCCATGGAAGGATAAAGCTCTATGACTTCGTCTCATACCCCTTCGGGATCGACTGATTCGTTTTTTTGGCACAGCCATAATTAATACTCCTTTTTAAGGGATTTCATACATACTATAAAATAATTATAAGAGCAAGCCGTTCCGTTTTTTATTTTATAATATGATGAACTAGGGCTTCTATTTTTATTTTTTTAGTATTTTAGTGAAAAGCTTGTAAGATACAAAGCTAAAAACTCAGACATGCGTTTTGCCACAAAGCGACTTTCAGTCGCTATGTGTTCAAATCCGAACTCGCTTTTAACTTTGTATCTTACAAGCTTTTCATCAAGATACTTAAAAATATCTAAATAAGACTTAAAAACTCAGACATGCGTTTTGCCACAAAGCGACTTTCAGTCGCTATGTGTTCA